>NZ_JBMIOP010000223.1:0-3558 GCF_049197365.1 Mycobacterium sp. THU-M104 | reverse complement strand
GAGGGGTTGGCCGCGCATCGGCGGGCCCATGGCCTGCCGGCGATCTCGTTGGGCTGGGGCCTGTGGGAGCAGGCCAGCGCCATGACCGGCGGCCTGGCGACCGTCGACTTCGCCCGCTTCGCCCGCGACGGCGTGGTCGGCATGTCGTCGGAGGAGGCGCTGGAACTGTTCGACACCGCGCTCATCCTCGACGAGCCGTTCGTGTTGCCGGCGCACATCGACCTCGCGGCACTGCGGGCCAAGTTCGACGGGGGCACGCTGCCACCGATGTTCGTCGACCTGATCAACGCGCCCACCCGTCGCCAGGTCGACGACTCCCTGGCCGCAGCGAAGTCGAAATCAGCTCTGCTGCAACGCCTGGAAGGCCTGCCCGAGGACGAGCAGCACGCGGTGCTGTTGGACTTGGTGCGGTCGAGCATCGCCACCGTGCTGGGCAACGACAACCCCGAGGCCATCGATCCCGACCAAGCGTTCCAGGAGCTGGGGTTCGACTCGCTGACTGCGGTGGAGATGCGCAACCGGCTCAAAACCGCGACCGGCCTGGCGCTGTCGCCGACGCTGATCTTCGACTACCCGAACTCCGCCGCGCTGGCCGGTTACATGCACCGCGAGCTCGTCGGAACATCCGGGCCAGGCGCCCCGGCCGCGGCCCCCGGCGAGGCCGAGATCCAGCGGGTGGTGAGTTCGATCCCGGTCAAGCGTCTCCGCCAGGCGGGAGTTCTGGAGTTGTTGCTGGCGTTGGCCAACGAGTCCAACGGCAGCGACCTCGGGGTCGGGGGTCAGCCCGCGCCGGCGGCGACCACCGAGAAGAGCATCGCGGACATGGATCTCGACGACCTGGTCAACGCCGCACTGCTGGACAACGATGACTAGCCGGGACAGTCGGTGAGAATCGCGATCACGGGGGCGAGCGGGGTCCTCGGGCGCGGGCTCGCCGCCCGGCTTCTCAGCCGGGGTCACGACGTCGTCGGGCTGGCGCGGCATCGGCCCGAAAGCTGGCCCAGCGCGGCCGAATTCATTTCGGGCGACATCCGGGACGCGGGCGTGGTCAAGCTGTGCGTCGACGGCGCCGACGTCGTCGCGCACTGCGCGTGGGCGAAGAGCCCCGGACCCGCGCACCGAATCGCCGGCCAGGTGAACCTCGGGGGCACGAGGAACGTCCTCGACGCGATGGCACAGAACGGCTCGCGGCGCATCGTCTTCCCGTCCTCGGCCCACGTCTACGGTTGGGACGGCTCCGCGCACATCGAGCACGACGCGAGGGCCCCGGTCGTCGCTGGCGGCGTGCAGCAGGCCCGGGTCGAGGAGATGCTGGCGGCCGCCGACGCTGAATCGGTCGCGATCCGCTGCGCGCTGGTCGTCGGTCGCGGGGTCGACAACTGGGTGCGCCGGTTGCTCGCGCTGCCGGTTTTGCCCGGCGGCGGCGCCGACGGCCCGGTTCAGGTTGTGCATCTCGACGACGCGCTGCGGGTGTTGACCCGTGCCCTCCTGGACACCGGGATCACCAGCGGCCCGGTCAATCTCGCCGCGCCGGGCGTGCCCACGTTCCGCCAGGTCGCCGCCGCGGTCGGCCGGACGGTGGTGCCGGTGGTGGGCCCTGCCGCCGCGCTGCTGCGGCGTAGCCTGCCCTCGCTCTCCGAGCTGGAGTTGTTGCAACGCGCCCCGCTGATGGATACCGCGCGGCTGAGCGAGGAGTGGGGATTCGCAACGGCATGGAACGCCGACGAATGTATTGAGGACCTGGCGCTGGGCATGCGCGGCCGGTTGACGGTGGGCCGCCGGGTGGTCTCCCTGCCGTGGCGGCTGGCCACCATCGACGATCCGCCCGCCGCCGACGTACCCGCCGCCGACGGGGTGGTGCCCGTCCCGGGCGGCCCCGAAGGGCTCGACGGCGAGTTCGACACGCCGATCGACCCCCGTTTTCCGACCTTCCTGGCCACCAATCTGTCCGAGGCGCTGCCCGGGCCGTTTTCGCCGTCCTCGGCGTCGGTAACCGTCCGCGGGCTTCGCACTGCCGGCGTGGGCGTCGCCGAGCGGCTGCGGCCGGGGGGGATCATCCAGCGCGAAATCGCCATGCGCATGGTCGCGGTGTTCGCCCACCGCCTATACGGGGCGATCACAACGGCGCATTTCATGGCGGAGACGGTGCCGTTTGTCAAGCCCGCGACGGTCGTCAGCAAGAGCGGGTTCTTCGGCCCCAGCATGGCGTCTCTTCCGATCTTCGGCGAGGAACGCCCCTCGCTGGAAATACTTTGGGGGCGCAGACAACTGCGTACTATCCGCAACATCGGGGTGTTCGCCGTCAACCAGATCGGCCTGAGTGCCGGTTCGACGCTGGACACCCGGGCGTTCGTCGCCGACATCGACCGCCTGGAGCGTCTCGCGGTCGGTGACCTCACCCGCCTCGACGACGGCCGGCTCCTCAGCCTCATCTCGTTGGCGCGCGATCACGTGGTGCACAGCTGGGTGCTGTCCTCGGGGTCGTTCATGCTGTGCGCCGCGTACAACGTGATGTTGCGCGGTCTGTGCGGGCGAGATACCGCCCCGTCGGCCGGCCCGGAGTTGGTCAGCGCGCGGTCCGTGGAGGCGGTGCAGCGGCTCGTGGTTGCGGCGCAACACAACCCGGATGTACCGCGGCTGCTTGCCGAGCCGGGGGAGCGCCTCGGCAAGCTGGCGATCGAGGCCCCGGAGTTTCACGCTGCGGTGCTGACCGAGCTGGATCTGATCGGGCACCGCGGTCCCGCCGAACTCGAGATGCTCTCGACCAGTTACGCCGACGACCCGGAGTTGCTGGTTCGGATGGTGGCCCGGACGATCGGTGCACCGCCGGCGCCGGCTCCGCAGCACCCGCGAATCCCGTTGCAAGCCAGACCCGTCGCGGCGCTGTTCGTGCGGCAGCTGCGCGACCGGGAGGTGCGCCGGGACAAGATGGTGCGCGCCAACTGGGTGCTGCGCGGGTTGTTGCGGGAATACGGGCGCCGCCTGGCCGACGCCGGCGTCATCGATGCCGCCGCCGACGTGTTCTACCTGCTGGTCGACGAGCTCGACGCGCTTCCGGCGGACGTCGCGGAGCTGGCGGCCCGCCGCCGCGCCGAACGACTCCGGCTGGCCGGCGTCGTCCCGCCGGCGGTCTTCAGCGGAAGCTGGCAGCCGGCGACCGCATCGACGGCGGTGCTGGGCAGCGGCGGCACCCTGCGCGGCGTCGGCGTCTGCGGGGGACGGGTGCGCGGTCGGGTGCGCATCGTGCGGCCCGAGACCATCGACGACCTGGAGCCCGGAGAAATCCTCGTCGCCGAGGTCACCGACGTCGGTTATACGGCCGCCTTCTGCTACGCCGCCGCGGTGGTCACCGAGCTGGGCGGGCCGATGTCGCATGCGGCCGTGGTGGCCCGGGAGTTCGGCTTCCCGTGTGTGGTCGACGCCCAGGGGGCCACCCGCTTGCTGCCGTCCGGGGCCCTCGTCGAGGTCGACGGCGCGACGGGAGAGATCCAGGTGCTCGAACCGGGCCCGGACGCTCATCCGGTGCTTCCGGAAAACAACGACACCCCTTGATTCGAC
>NZ_JBMIOP010000222.1:0-5744 GCF_049197365.1 Mycobacterium sp. THU-M104 | reverse complement strand
ATGTCGCCTGCTTCCAGGCCCTGGGCGAACAGGCTGACGTCGTAGGCGGGCAGGCTGGTCAGCAGGGCGTTGGCGACGTCTGCGGTGGGCAGCAAGGTGGCATAGCTTGCCGACAGCGCGCCGGACACCGCGTTGGCTCCGTTGACCAGATCGTTGGCCAGGCTGTCGGGGGACAGCGCGGTGAGGAGATCCGAGGGGGTGTTCATCAGCGAGGCCATGCCGGTGGCCGTCGACGAGGGATCTGTCAGGGTCGCCAGGGATGGCAGCGAGGAACCTGCCGAAGCGCCCGCCGAGGTGAATTCGGCGCTGATGTCATGGGCGAAGTTGGTGATTCCCTCCTGGGTTCCTGCCGCGAGCAGTCCGGGCACCTTTTCCAGGTCGGCGGTGCTGGGGAAGAGGCCGAATTGGGTCGGTACGTTGGCCGGCCCTTGCGACCATCCGTAGTCGGGGTCGCCGTAGCCGAGGTTGACCAAGACCGTGAGGTCGGGCTGGATCAGGTCGGCCAGCGGTTTGCCGACGACCGGGATGGAACGCAGCGGGTCCAGCAGCGGCAGGTTGTTGGTGGGAAGCATGTAGTAGGTCGTCATCGTGGCGCCCTCGGTCGGCAACTGAATTGCGTCACCGCCCTGGCTGACGGGGAGGATCTGTTGCGATGTGAGCACCTGGTCATAGGTGGGGTGCACGTAGTAGATGCCGGCCAGGGAGTTGAGATCGGAGAAGATGTCGATCGGGTAGCGCGGGGTGTCGGCGAAGCCGTCGTACTCCAACGTGTAGATCGTGGTCGGGTACAGGTCCGACGGTGTCGCGCCGTTGAATGTGATCCCCAGGCTGGGTAACGACAGCCCGGCGAAACGCTCGAAGAGTCCCCCGTCGGGAAGATTGGGATCACCGGTGATCACAAAGGAGACGTCCTTGTCGCTGACGCCCTGGGAAGCAAGCTCCGACATCACCATTCCGGCGATCGTCGAACTCTGGGACTGCGTCTTGACGACCACGTCGCTGCCCGCGTCAACTTGCTGGGTGATGTCGTAGTCCAGGATTTGGGCGCCCTGGGCTTCGGACGTGTCCAGCGGCAGACTCTTGACGCCGGTGTAGAGCGCGTAGTTGCCGGCCGGGTAGAAAACGGGCTCGGGTGTGTAATCCGGGAACTGGGATTGGAGGAAAACGTCGAAAACGTGGGTGACGTATTCCTCGGACGGGATCGGCGTGCCGCTGCCCGCGATGATGTCGGCCACGTTGTCGACGAGCCGGATGTCGCTGAGCTGCACCTCATGCACCGGCGACGCCATGCGCGTTGCCGTGATGCAGCCAGCGCTCAAAATCGCAATGCCGACGGCGACGTAGGGGCGGACCGCATGGTGCATGAAGCGTCCTATCTAGGTAGGGGCCAGGCGAACGTGAGATCCATTACAGCACGGCCCGGTTATTCAAAACAAGAGCTCTTGTTCCTTTGTGTCGGGCGTGTCTCCGTCGGCGCGGGCGCCGACGGATCTCGTACTGACGGCGAGGTCTGAGGCGGTCTCACCCCTGCTTGCGCACCACGTGGCGCCGCGCGCCCGGCGGAAGGGTTGTGCGCGACCTGGCGTCGGCGTTGTTCAGCCGTCGCGATTCGGCCCGCGCTGTGAGTACCGCGCGAGCAACCCGTCCTGCACCAGCGTGACGAACGCCGTCAGTTCGGCGATCAGGTCAAAGAGCTTCGGTTCCTCGAGGCTGTCGGCGTGCAACCAGCTGGCCACGATTTCGAAGATTCCACCAGCGGTTCCCAACGCCGGCGCGTGGGATTCGGCCCGATCGCCGGCGGTGCGATTCTTGGCGAACTCAAAACGACGCCAGAGCTGTTCGAAAAACGCCGCGACCCAGCGGCGGTTCTCCCGGCGCTGGCGTTCGACGTCGGGGGAAATACCGCCGACGTCGCGGAAAGCCACCACGGCGACCCGCGGATCGTCGACCGCGGCGTGCGCAAAGACGCCCAGCAAGATACCGATGGCTTCGTCGGGATCTTCTTCGGTCACTTGCTGAGCGGCCTGCAGCACTTGCTGTTTGATCCGGTCGCTGATCTCGCTCAGCAGTGCCGCGTAGCAATCTTCTTTGCTGGCGAATAATTCATAGAATGCCTTGTTGCCCACATAGGCGGCTTGGCAGATTTGCTCGATCGAGGTATTGATATAGCCCTTGTGGGCAAACAGCTCCAAGGCGGCGTCGAGCAGTTGCTCGCGGCGCTTTGCTCTGCGCTGGTCTGGATCCAAGCCCCGGATCGTGCGTGCTCCGCCTCCGCGCCCCGCGACCGGAGTGCCATTCGCGCCCCGCGAGCTCCTTTCGGGTGTGCTCATGAGGCAACATCGTAGTCTCACTGTCGGCACCATCGCCGTCACTGCCCTGCATCGTCGAATGACTCAGCCCGCGTGGTCGATTCGCTCAGAGGCGTGGCGCTTACTGCGCCGGATTGTCGCCGTCGTCGTATTTATCAAGTTGCGCAACATTGTTCGTGGTCACTGTGGTCGAGCAGTCCACGGTCGTGTCGCAGGGCGCCCTGCCGGCGGCTTCTGACCGACAGAGACTCAGCGGCGCGGGCTGCCGTCAGGCGACGTCGGCTGGGCGAGTTCGACCAGCAGGCCGGGGATGTCCATCCGCGGCAACACCGCCTCGACGAGCACCATGCGGTTCTGCTCCTCGGCCGCCACGGTGAGGGCGTCGTCGAGCTCGCCGTAGGTCTGCGCCCGGAACGACAGGTAGTTGGTGACGCCCAGTGCGCTGGGGAGATCCGTCCATCGCCAGTTGACGATGTCGTTGTAGGGCGCCGTCTCCCCGTGGATCGCCCGTTCGATGGTGTAGCCGTCGTTGTTGACGACCACGATGACCGGCGACAGCCCCTCGCGCGAAAAGTTGCCCAGCTCCTGCACGGTCAGCTGGGCGGCGCCGTCGCCGATGAGCAGCACCGTCCTGCGGTCCGGATGCGCGACCCCGGCACCGAACGCGGCGGGCAGGGTGTATCCGATCGAGCCCCACAGGGGTTGGCCGATGAAGGTGACCGCCCGCGGCAGCCGGTGGTCGGCCATACCGTAGAACGATGTGCCCTGGTCGGCGAGCACCACGTTGCCCGGTGTGAGCGCCGCGCACAACCGGTCCCACAGCATCTGCTGGGTGAGCGGCTGGTCGCGTTCGGGCGTGCCGTCGGCCTGAGCAAGCGTTTCGGACGGGGCCGCCACCAACTCGGGTGAACGCGTTCCGCGCCGGAGCAGGATCTCGGCCAACGCGTCGAGGGCGGCGCCCATCTCTAGTGGCGCGAAAACCCGGCCCGCCACGTTGCTCTGGTATTGCCCCACGTCGATGGTTCGCGTCAGGTCGATGTGCTGGCTGAAGAAGCCGCTGACCATGTCGGTGAAGACCACCCCGGCGGTGACCAGCACCGGCGCCTCTTCGATCGCGGTGCGCACCAGCGGGTTGCTCGCCGCCCCGGCGTAGATGCCCAGGAAATGCGGCGAACTCTCGTCGAGCAGGCTCTTGCCCCACATCAGCGTGGCGTAAGGCACCACGTCGGCGGCCAGTAACGCCTCGAGTTCTTTGACTACCTGCAGCCGATGGACCAACAGGTCGGCGAGCACCGTCAACCGATGCTTGCCGATGAGCTCGGCGGCGGCCGCGGTGAACTCGGCCAGCGCCCGCGGGCTGGTGCCCCCGGTGTACCGGGGTAGCGGGGCGTCGGCGGGTTCGGTGGGAAAACGCGCCACGTCGGTGGACATCAGGATGTATCCGGGCCGCTTCTGCTCCCGCACCTCGGACAGTACCCGGTCGATCTCGCGGCAGGCGGTTGCCGGCATGAGATTGGCTTGAGCGCAGGTGATTTCGCGGCTGATCCGGAAGAAGTGCTCGAAGTCGCCGTCGGCGAGTGAATGGTGCAGCGCACGCCGGGTGCCCTGGGCGTCCTTTGACGGGCCGCCGACGACGTGCACCACGGGCACCTGCTCGGCGTAGCTGCCCGCGATCGCGTTCGCCGCCGAGAGCTCGCCGACCCCGAAGGTCGTTACCACGGCCGACATTCCACGCAGCCGCCCGTACCCGTCGGCGGCGTAGCCGGCGTTCAGCTCGTTGGTGCCGCCCACCCATCGAAGGTTCGGGTGGGCGACGATGTGGTCGAGGAATTCCAGGTTGTAGTCACCGGGAACGCCGAAGATCTCGGACACGCCGAGTTCGGCGAGGCGGTCGAGCAGGTAGTCGCCGACGGTGTAGATGGGCTCGAAGGTCGCATCATTCACGAAGTCGACGTTACGCCCGGTCCGAATCACTCCCGTTACGGCTCCGATTGGCCTATGGTGCGGCCATGGCCATCACAGAGTCGCGCGACATCGTCATCGAAGCGAGCCCGGCGCAGATCCTGGACGTCATCGCCGACTTCGACGTGATGCCCGAATGGTCCTAACCCCATCGGAGCGCGGAGGTTCTCGAGACCGGCGACGACGGCCGGCCACGCCAGGTCACGATGAAGGACGACACCCTGGTGAAGTTCGAGCTGCTCGCCGACCCGAACGTGCCGCTTCCGGGCTTCGTGCTCAAACGCGTCGTCAAGGGGACGATCGACTCCCCGACGAACGCTCTGCGCGAACGGGTGCTGAAGTGCAAGAAGGACACGTAGTCCGGTGGTTCGCGGCGGGCCCCTCGACGGGGTCAGGGTCATCGAGCTCGGCGGCATCGGACCGGGGCCGCACGCCGGGATGATGCTGGCCGACCTCGGCGCTGACGTGGTACGGGTGCGTCGCCCGGCCGGCGGGCTCACGATCCCGCCGGAGAACCGCGACCTGCTGCACCGCGGCAAGCGCATCGTCGACCTGGACGTCAAGGCCCGGCCCGGGGCACTGCTGGAACTGGCCGCCAAAGCCGACGTGCTGCTGGACTGTTTCCGGCCCGGCACCTGCGAGCGGCTCGGCATCGGCCCCGACGACTGCGCGGCGGCCAACCCGCGCCTGATCTTCGCGCGGATCACCGGGTGGGGGCAACGAGGGCCGCTGGCCCACACGGCCGGCCACGACATCAACTAGCTGGCGCAGACCGGTGCGCTCTCCGCGCTCGGTTACGCCGATCGCCCACCGATGCCGCCGCTGAACCTCGTCGCCGACTACGGCGGCGGTTCGATGCTCGTCCTGGTGGGCATCATCGCCGCCTTGTACGAGCGGGAACGTTCCGGCCGCGGGCAGGTCGTCGATGCGGCGATGGTCGACGGGGTCAGTCTGCTCGCCCAGGTGATGTGAACGATGAAGTCGACTGGGGTGCTGCGCGACCGGCGTGAATCGTTTCTGCTCGACGGCGGTGCCCCGTTCTACCGCTGCTATGAGACCTCCGACGGCATGTACGTGGCGGTCGGGGCGATCGAGCCGCAGTTCTTCGCCGCGTTGCTGGCCGGGCTCGGCCTGTCGCCCGATGAGGTACCCGACCAGCTCGACATCGCCTCGTACCCAAAGATGTGCGACATTTTTTGCCGAAACGTTCGCCGGCGAAGACCCGCGACGAGTGGACGCGGGTCTTCCCCGGCACCGACGCGTGCGTGACGCCGGTCCTGAATTGGGGCGAGGCGGCCACCGACGACCACCTGCGGGCTCATCGCCGGTGGCAGCGGGCTGATCGGAAATTCCCGGGCGCATCCGTTGCCACGATTGCTAGTGGTCTTGCCCGTTAATCCGTCGGGCCCGTTCGCTGGGGTGTCGAGACTGCGGTGGCAGCGCCGAAACGCGAAAAAAGTAGCGCTGAGCACA
>NZ_JBMIOP010000199.1:0-1463 GCF_049197365.1 Mycobacterium sp. THU-M104 | reverse complement strand
CTGGGCTGCGCGGTGTTCATGACCTGCAATCATTTCCTGACACCGGCCACCCAGACCAGCCGACCCGCCGACCACCCAAAAATCAGTGGATCCCTAGTCGTTGACACCCTCCCGCAAGCGGGTGTGATGAGCCCTGTGACAATCAACGCTACGAGCGACGTGCGGGACACCGTCCTCGCTCTATGGCAAGCACTTTCGCAGCGGGACTGGGACGCGGTCAAGATTTTTTATCCGACGACTGCCTTTACGTCGACATGCCGGTCCCCGCGCTGGCCGCCCGCGGCCCCGACGACATCGTGAAGCGGCTGAAGATGGGGCTCGAGCCGCTGGCCGGCTACGAGAACCACGACGGCGTGCTGGTGTGCGACGGTTCTGATGTCCTCTACGGGCATTCGGAGACGTGGACTTTCGCGACGGGAGAGCAGAGAGCACTGCGGTTCGTCACGGCGCACAAGGTGGTGGACGGCAAAATCACGGTCTGGAACGACTATTGGGACATGAACTCCCTGGTGGCCTTCGCTTTCCCGAACCACTTCGAGAACCTGGCGAACGCGGATGTGAGCTGCGCTTTCGATGCGAGCGCGTTGGTCTGAGGGGGTACCTGAGCGGGTTCGTTCTCACCCGACCGCTGACGCGACGAGCGTCGCGGGCATGGCCGACTCGATCCGGGAGGCGGACGCCATTGAGGCGCATGCGGATGGCCGCTACAACATCTTGAGCGACGATTCTGCGTGTGCTCCGAAGCCGGATCGCGACAACGATGGACTCGCTTGCGAAGCTTACAATCAATGCTTGAGCGTCTGGTGATTGTCCTATTGACCTTCGGACTCCCGAATCCCCGGATGGCGCTGCACTCTCCAGAGATATCGCGTCTGTCAGTAGCGTCCGGGCTATCGCGGCCGTGTCCATCCCAGGCCTGAAAAAGTACACAATGCCGCGGTAGGGCCTCCATACTCTTTATCTCTGACGCGCAAGAAATACTCTTGACAGATCCTCGCCGCACAGGGCGTGCGAACAGGAGAACGACGATGACCACCAGCGACGACGACGATCAGCCCGCGACGGCCGCGGCGCCATCCGACGACGCGACCACGAGGGCGACCACAGCTGGCCGGGCAGCCTCCGAACTGGCGTGGTCCCAGGAAGATCCCGAAACGGTGTCGCTGAACCGTCCGTGGCGGTCGGCATGGATCCTCGCCGGTGTCGGGGTGGTGTGTGCGGCGGTAGCCGCGGTCATCATCGCGGGGCTGGGCTTGCCAGGCAACAGCGGTGCCCGCCAGGAGTCGCCCCGGCCGGGGAATGCCGAGGCGACCACACCGCCTTCGTCGGCGGCCTCCGCCGGGCCTTCATCGTCCCCTGGTGCGCAGTTGTCTTTCGTCCCGGCGGCGCCGGAACAGTTGGCGGACGCCGCGACAGCGGCGGGGGAACTGGCCACCTTGGCGATCAAGGGCCGCGCGCCGAAA
>NZ_JBMIOP010000185.1:0-14906 GCF_049197365.1 Mycobacterium sp. THU-M104 | reverse complement strand
GAGTGGGCAGGCGCAGGCCACCTCGTACGACACGATGGGGCAGATGAATCAGGCGTTCCGCAATATCGTGAACATGCTGCACGGGGTGCGGGACGGGCTGATCCGTGACGCCAACAACTACGAGCAGCAAGAGCAGGCTTCTCAGCACCTCCTGGGCAGCTAGCGTCCCTGATCCCGCAAACTTTCAAGACCTTCACACGTGTAAGGAGATAAGCAATGAGCATCAATTATTCGTTCGGGGATGTGGACGCTCACGGCGCCACGATCCGCGCGCAGGCGGCGTCGTTGGAGGCCGAGCACCAGGCGATCGTTCGTGATGTGCTGGCCGCCGGTGACTTCTGGGGTGGTTCGGGTTCGGTGGCCTGCCAGGAGTTCATCACGCAGTTGGGTCGCAACTTCCAGGTGATCTACGAGCAGGCCAACGCCCACGGGCAGAAGGTGCAAAGCGCCGGTTCCAACATGGCCAGCACCGACTCGGCCGTCGGTTCCAGCTGGGCCTGAGTTAGCCAACGGTCGGGGCGGGCGCACCGCTCCCTGGCGCGCCCGCCCCGACCACCGTTTCGCCGCCGCCCCGGGCTTCCAGAGTCCGGGGCGGCGGTGTCTTTCCAGTTCGCTGGTCGGCGCGGTCGGCCGGCTCAACTCTCAGAACCGGCCGCCTCCGCCCATGAAGTCGCCGTCGGACGATCCGCCTGGGCCTGCAGAGCCCCAGGACGATCCTGCAGAGCCGCCGAACGACGTGGGGCTCCAGCCGCCGAAGCCACCCCGCATGCCTCCGCTGAGGACGTCGCCGATGATGATCCCGCCCAGCATCGCTCCCGTGTCGCTGCTGCGGCGCGTGTAGGCCTGCTGAGCGGACTGCACGTCTGCGCTGGCCAGCGCCTGCGCGTCGACGGCCAGCGCAGATGCCGCGTTGGCGTGTGAGATCGCCTCGGACGGGTCGTCCGCACGCTTGTCGTGGGCGGTCTGCAGGCGCCGCTTGGCTTCGGCGAGCCGGGTGCGTGCCTCGGGTCCGACGCTGCCCCGGCGGGTGTCCACGTACTCCGACACCGCATGAACGCGCGACTCCGCGGTGAACATCGCCTGCTCGAGCGAGCGGGCGAGCCGTTGGGCGTTGGCCTGCTCTTCGGCCACGGTGTCCAGCAGTCCGTGCAGGTCGGCGTCGGCCCTGGACAGTCGGGCGACGGCGCTCAGCGGGTCCGCGGAGCCGGCGCCGCGGGCATTGTCGAGGGCCCTGGTCGCCGCGTCACGCGCGGCGACCAGGGCGCCGGCGTGGGGCGATTTGCCGTTCGGTGTCTTCTGCAGTTGATCGTTGGCGCGCTGGATGCCGGCCTGGACGTCGGAGACGGCCGACGGGAGTTCATCGATGGCGTGCCGGATGTCGTTGGCGGCTCCGTCCACCGCGTCGAGCAGCGCGCGGGCCTGCCCGAGCGCCGCCTCGGCGGCGCGGACCGCGTCCACCAGGGCGCTCTGCTGACCGGCGACCGCCTTCATGGCAGATTCGCGGGCCGCGCCGATGGTGCGGTCGGCGAAAGCCAGTCGCTCCTTGGCGGCCGCGACATTGCCGGACACCGATGTCAGCGCCGCGGCGTCGAATTCGTTGTGCAGGGCGGCGAGCCGTTGTTCGGCCGGGACAACGCGGGCGGTGAGTTCGACGTAGCGGCGCGTCATCCCGTCCAGCCGCGAGGGCGCGTTGATCACCAGGTCCCGCAGCTTCTCGAACTCTTCGGTCTGTGATGCGAGCTCGCGGTCGGCTCGCGCCGCCGACACGATGACCAGGGTGAGTAGCTCCCGGCGCTCCTGCGGCGTCTCCGGTGTGGCGTCGTCGAGCTGTTGGCGCACGGTGAACGCCTGGCTCAGCGCCGCTCGGGCGTTGTCAACCGCGCGGCTGAAGGGTGCGGTCCGCTCTGCGCCGAATTCGTCGATCGCCAGGGCGAGTTCGTTGGAGCTGGTGCGCAGCGCGTTGTCGACGTCGACGACCATCGAGCGGGACAGGTCGTCGAGGGCGTCGAGGGGGACCGTGGCCAGCGCGTCGGCGTCGGTCGGATCCCTCCGCCGGGCCGCGGCGAATTCCGCGGCGCGGCGGCGGCTGCGGCGGAAACGCATCACGACCAGCAGTACGGTCACGGCGCCTGCGACGACGGCCAGCCCCACCAGCAGCATCAACGGACCCGACGGCGTGGGCTTCGTGTCGAGTCCGTCGGCGGCCGCGACTGCGGCGCCGCTCCAGTCGTTGTCGTGCAGCGCGGGTTCGATCTTGTCGCGCCGCAGGGCGTCGACCTGTTTCGCGTCGATGCTCGTGACCGTGGCCGGCACCAGGAAGGCGTAGGCCCTGCTGTTCGTCGCCACGGCCAGCAGGGCGTCATTGTCGCCCAGCTCGCTGCGGCGGTAGGTGAGCTGGGCCCAACTCGCGGCGCTCTGATCGGAGAAACTGTCGACGTAGACCACCCATAACCGGATGTGGCGGTCGGTGTAGAGCGTGTCGACGGCCGATATCACCGCGGCGCGCCCGGCGCCCGACAGGGCGCCCGCATCGTCGGTGACGTAGCCCGCCAGCCGCTGCGGTGGTTGCGCGGCGGCAGGGGGTGCCAGTGTCATCCCGGCGCCGAGAATCGCCACGATCACGCCGAGCAGCCGAGCGGTGCGCATAAGTCAATCTAGCCCGGGCCTGTGGCGAAACAGCCCGGCAAAGGCCGGGCCCAACCCGGCGTTGCCTGGCAGACTGTGCCTCGGTGATCACGAATCAGCATGACCCCTACGACGACGTCGACCGTCAGCGGCGGGTAACCGAAGCGCCGAAGACGGCGGGCCTGCCAGGGACGGAAGGACAGCACCGCAGCGACTTCGCCCGGGACCGGGCCCGGGTGCTGCACAGCGCGGCGCTGCGCCGGTTGGCCGACAAGACGCAGGTGGTCGGGCCACGCGAAGGTGACACCCCCCGAACCCGGTTGACGCATTCGCTGGAGGTCGCCCAGATCGGGCGGGGGATGGCGGTCGGGCTGGGCTGCGACCTCGAACTCGTCGAGATGGCCGGCCTTGCCCACGACATCGGCCACCCGCCCTACGGCCACAACGGCGAGCGCGCGCTCGACGAGCTGGCGGCCGCTTGCGGTGGTTTCGAGGGCAACGCCCAGAACTTCCGGATCCTCACCAGGCTCGAGCCCAAAGTGCTTGATGCACAAGGTGACAGCGCGGGGCTCAACCTGACCCGGGCGGCTCTGGACGCGGTGACGAAATATCCGTGGATTCGCGCGACGGGGCGGCGCAAGTACGGCTTCTACGAGGAGGACCGCAAGCTGGCGGCCTGGGTGCGCGCCCGCGCGCCCGCGGATCAGGTGTGCCTGGAAGCCCAGGTCATGGACTGGGCTGACGACGTCGCCTATTCCGTGCACGACGTCGAGGACGGCGTCGTGTCCCAGCGCATCGATCTGCGCGTGCTGGCCGATGACGACGAGGCCGCCGCGCTGGCACAACTGGGAGAGAGCGAATTCGTGCGGGTCAGCGCCGACGACTTCATGGCGGCCGCCCACAGACTTTCGACGCTGCCGGTGGTCGCCGCGGTCGGCAAGTACGACGCGACGCTGGCGGCCGCGGTCGCACTCAAGCGCCTGACCAGTGAGCTGGTGGGACGGTTCGCCTCGGCCGCGATCGCGACCACACGCGCCGCGGCGGGCCCCGGACCGCTGGTGCGCTACCAGGCTGATCTGCAGGTGCCCGACGTGGTTCGCGCCGAGGTCGCCCTGCTGAAGATCCTGGCGCTGCAGTTCATCATGTCCGATCCGCGGCATCTGGACGCCCAGGCCCGGCAGCGCGAGCGCATTGCGCGGGTGGCGCAGTGGTTGCATTCGGGTGCGCCGCGCACACTAGACCCGATGTTTGCCGCCGCGTTCACCGCTGCCGACGACGACCGCGCCCGGTTCCGCGTCGTCGTCGACCAGATCGCGTCCTACACCGAGGGACGGCTGGAGCGCATCGACACCGGCCAGGTCGGCTTTTAGCGGACGACGGCGGCGTCGCCGCGGGGACTACCAGGCGCCGGGGCGCACCGGGAAGCCTGCCGGCGGCGACCTGACGGCGCTCGGGGTGTGTTGGGAAGGCTCGGCCCACCTGGTGACCGTTACCGACGCGGTCAGCCGCGACGACCAGATGTCTGTCTCGGTACCCCGGACCGGGCCTTAAACTAGCCGAATGTCCAGTCCGGTGGGTTCGGCGAATGCGGGCCGCCCGCAGGGCCGGGCCCGGATTCCCGACCGCGACATCGCCGCCGTCCGCGAACGGGTCCGCATCGAGGAGGTCGTTGGCGACTACGTCCAGCTGCGCAACGCCGGCGCCGATTCGCTGAAAGGGCTGTGCCCCTTCCACGACGAGAAGTCGCCGTCTTTTCACGTACGCCCCAACCACGGCCATTTCCACTGCTTCGGCTGCGGCGAAGGTGGCGACGTGTACGCGTTCGTGCAGAAGATCGAGCACGTCAGCTTCGTGGAGGCCGTCGAACTGCTCGCCGACCGCGTCGGGTTCACGATCAGCTACACCGGCCCGGCCACCAGCGTGCAGCGCGACCGCGGCACCCGCAGCAGGCTCGTCGGGGCCAACGCGGCCGCCGCGGAATTCTATGCGGCGGCGCTGGAGTCCGACGAGGCCGCGCCGGCGCGCAGCTATCTGACGGAACGCAACTTCGACGCCGAGGCGGCCCGCCGTTTCGGCTGCGGATTCGCCCCCTCGGGCTGGGACGCTCTGACAAAACACTTGCAGCGCAAGGGTTTCGACTTCAAGGAGTTGGAGGCCGCGGGTCTGTCCCGGCAGGGGCGGCGCGGACCGATGGACCGTTTCCACCGGCGGCTGCTGTGGCCGATCCGGACCTCGGCCGGTGAGGTGATCGGGTTCGGCGCCCGGCGGATCTTCGACGACGACCCGATGGAAGCCAAGTACATCAACACCCCCGAGACTTTGCTGTACAAGAAGTCGTCGGTGTTGTTCGGCATCGACCTCGCCAAGCGGGACATCGCCAAGGGACACCAGGCCGTCGTCGTCGAGGGCTACACCGACGTCATGGCGATGCACCTGTCCGGGGTCACCACTGCCGTGGCGTCGTGCGGCACCGCGTTCGGCGACGAGCACCTGGGGATGCTGCGTCGGCTGATGATGGACGACAGCTTCTTTCGCGGCGAGCTGATCTACGTGTTCGACGGCGACGCGGCCGGCCGGGCCGCGGCGCTCAAGGCCTTCGACGGCGAGCAGAACCTGGCCGGGCAGTCGTTCGTCGCGGTGGCCCCCGATGGCTTGGATCCCTGCGACCTGCGGCTGCAGTCCGGCGACGGCGCGCTGCGCGACTTGGTGGCCCGGCGCACCCCTCTGTTCGAGTTCGCGATCCGCACCGCGCTCGCCGAGACGGATCTCGACAGCGCCGAGGGCAGGGTCGGCGCGCTGCGCCGCTGCGTGCCGATGGTGGCCCAGATCAAGGACCCCACACTGCGCGACGAGTACGCTCGCCAGCTCGCCGGATGGGTCGGCTGGGACGACGTCGCTCAGATCATCGACCGGGTCCGGCGTCAGGCCAAGCAGCCCAAGGCCGCGGCCCGCGGGGGCCGACAGGCTCCCGGGGCCGTCGGTAGGCGCGGCCAGGCTGCTGCGACTCCTGTACCGGCCGAGCCCCGGGAGATGGGAGCCACCCGTCCTGACCCGAGCGACCCGACGTTGTGGGAGCAGCGTGCGGCACTACGAGCGGCGCTGCAGTACCCGGTACTGGCCGGTCCGGTATTCGACACGCTGACCGTAGAGTGCTTCACTCATCCCGGTTACGCAGCGGTGCGTGCGGCAATTGAGGCGGCAGGCGGCACCTCGACGGGCGTCACCGGCGCGGAGTGGATTGACGCGGTGCGCAAGCAGACCACATCGGCCCTGACCGCCGGCCTGATCAACGAGCTCGGGGTCGAACCGATGCCGACCGATGAAGAGAAGCTACCGCGTCACATCACCGCGGTGCTCGCGCGGCTCCAGGCGGTCTGGATGGGCCGGCAGATCGCCGACGTGAAGTCCCGGCTGCAGCGCATGTCACCCATCGAGCAGGGCGACGAATACCACGAACTGTTCGGCGACCTGGTCGCCCTTGAAGCTTACCGGCGCAGCCTGCTGGAACAGGCTAGCGGCGACGATCAGGCCGGGTGAGGACCTCGTCATCCGTCCGCTCCGGCCCGCGTTCGAGGATGGCGGTCTCGGCGTCGATTGCGGTCAGCGCCACGAATCCGGCATCGGGGGAGATGCGATTGGCGACCTTGCGCCGTCCGCCCTCGATCATCGACCTGACCACCGGGCTGCCTGTCAGCGCGCGATACGTGCCGGTGATCTGTTCGTAGCGACGGTGCCCGGCTTTCGTGCCCAGCACGTAACCCAGGCCGAGTACCACGGCATACCCGATCAAAGCGTTCCTCCCGACGACTCACTGACCCCTCCATCCTGCCTCACCCGGTGGAGTGCCCGCGCGGCCGATCTTCTGCGCCGAGCACCCGCGGGTTGGTCCCTCTGGTTGGGTGCGGGTGCCCCGGTACGCTAGAGTCGTCCCGCGATCAGTCCCCTGTAGCTCAACTGGCAGAGCATTCGGCTGTTAACCGAACGGTTGGAGGTTCGAGTCCTCCCGGGGGAGCAACGCTCCTGCTAGTGGTCTCGCCCGTAAGTTCGTCGGGCCCGTTCGCTGGGGTGTACAGACTGCGGTGGCAGCGCCGAAACGCGAAAAAAGTAGCGCTGAGCACAGTCTCGACGCCGCCAGCGCAGACTCGGCACCACCGGCTTGGACCTAGACCCCCGACGAACTTACGGGCGAGACCACTAGCCGGGGTGTCCACGGCTGTTGCGAACCGGGTAAAGAGGTAGGCGTGACTACTCCGGCGGGCAATCCACGCGTTCCCCTGTCGATCGGTGACCTGGCCAAACGGCTTTTTCTGGGGAAGCCGCTGATCACCGAGGACCTGTCATCGGAGAGATTGTCGAACCCCGTTGCGCTCGGTGCGCTTTCACCCGACGCGATCTCGTCGACCGCCTACGGCCCCGAGCAGATTCTGGTGGAGCTGCTGCCGCATGCCGGGCTGGCCGCGTTCGTGTTGCTGCTTCCCATCACCGGCGTCATCCTGGTGATCCTGGTGCTGGTGGCCGCGTCGTACCGGCAGGTCGTGATGGCCTACACACGGGCGGGCGGCTCCTATGTGGTGGCGCGGGAGAACTTCGGACCCCGGGTCGCGCAGGTTGCCGCGGCGGCGCTGCTGATCGACTACGTGGTCACGGTGGCGGTGCAGACGGCGGCGGGCACCGTGGCGGTGGTGTCGGCCATCCCCGCGCTGAGCTCGTACAGCCTGGCGATCACGGTGGCCGTGGTGCTCATGATGTGCTTCGCGAACCTGCGCGGATTGCGGGAAGCCGGCCGGGGATTCGCCGCGGCCACTTACGCGTTCGTGGTCATGATGACGCTGTTGATCGTGGTCGGTGTGATTCGCGCGATCTTCGGAGGACTGCAGACCTACGATCCCCAGCACATCCAGGGCGCGGTGCCGCTCCATCAGGGCAACGGGCTGGTGATGGGCGCGACGGTCCTGGTGTTGCTGCGCGCGTTCGCCAACGGCGGGTCCTCGCTGACCGGCGTCGAGGCGATCTCCAACACCGTCAACGTCTTTCCGAAGCCGCAGGGCGTCAACGCGCGCCGGGTGCTCACCACCATGGCGTGCGTTCTGGGTTTTCTGCTTGCCGGGTTGTCCTTCCTGGCGTATGCCACTCACGCCACGCCCTACGTGTCCGAATACCCGTCGATGTTGTCCGAGGTCGCCCGCGCGGTCTTCGGTCACGGGATGATCGGTGATGCGCTGTTCATGCTGCTGCAGGTGTCGACCGCGGCCATCCTGTTCACCGGCGGCAACACCAGTTTCAACGGATTCCCGGCGCTGGCCAGCTTCGTCGCCGAGGACCGCTTCCTGCCAAGGCAACTCACGAAACGCGGCTACCGGCTGGTGTTCTCCAACGGCATCGTCATGCTCACCGCGCTGTCGGTGGCATTACTGGTGGCGACCGGCGGCTCGGTGGGGGCACTGGTCCCGTTCTACGCGATCGGCGTGTTCACCGGCTTTTCGATGGCCGGCTACGGGATGACCAGACACCATCTGACCCACCGCGCTCCGGGCTGGCGGAAGCGCTTGGCGATCAACCTGTCCGCGGGGATCCTATCCACGGTCGTGGTCGGCATCTTCGCGGTGGCCAAGTTCACCGAGGGCGCGTGGCTGGTGGTCGTCGTCTTCCCGGTGCTGGTGTTCGTGCTCGTCCGGCTCAACCGCGAATATCGTTCCGAGGCAGCAATTCTCGAGATGTTCCGCACCGACCGCCCCGAGCTGATGAAGTATGCGCGGCACCGGGTGTTCGTGTTCGTCGACTCGGTGGACCTGGCGGTGATCGAAGCGTTGCGCTACGGCCGGGGGCTGCGGGCCGACGAGCTGACCGCGGTCCACTTCATGGTCGACGGGGCCCACGCCGCGCAACTGCGGAAGCGATGGGAACACTTCGAACTCGACACGCCGCTGCGAATCGTGGACGTCCCGGACCGGCGCGTCACCCGGGCCGCTCAGGTGTTCGTCGCCGACGCCCGCGACGAACACCCGGACACCAACGTGACGGCGCTCTTACCGCGCCGGACATTCGCCCGGCTGGCGGGCCGGCTGCTGCATGACCGCACCGCGGACAAGATCGCGCAGGCCCTCAGCCTCATTCCGGACGCGGCGGCCACGATCGTTCCCTACGATGTGGCATCGCGCATCAAGCAGGCCTATCCCGACGCACTCGAGCAGCGGCTCGCACACGAGATCGACAAGGTGCGGGCGTGGGTGATTCAGGGCGACGAGGAGCAGCTCGAGGCCTACGCGCACCCGGGGCGGCCGCCGTCGGTGGTCACGGTGGCCGGCCTGATTCCGGGGCAGCGTGGGACTGTCGAGGGCCGGGTGAGCGAGGTCCAGGACATCAGCGAACGCGGGCGGACGCTGCGGCGGTGCGTCGTCGGCGACAGCAGCGGGGAGCTGACCGTCATGTTCCGTTCCGGCCGTGGGGGTGCGGACATCGAGCCCGGTCAGCTGCTGCGGATCACCGGCAAGGCGCGCCAGAGTGCCATCCAGAGTGCCGACCGGCGGATCGCAATGGTCGACCCGGCATATCACGTGATCGACGAGCCGGCGCAGGCCGGCGAATCGGACGGCGGCGAACAGCCGGGCTGAACGCGGTCACCCGCCGTAGGGCGGGCGTGGCATCCTGAAACGCCGGCGCCCGTTGCGCAGGACGACGGTGGCGGCGGGTTCGGACCTTCCGGACGGCAGGCCGCCCACCAGGTTCGACGGCTGCTGCGCCGCCGCTGCCGGGACCGCGCCGAACCCGTGGTCGGACACGGCGACCGGCCGAACCGCCGCGCCGTCTGCGGGATTGGCCGAAAGCCAGCTCGGCGGAACCGACAGTTTTCCCACCGGCGCCGCCTGGCCGACCGCCGCCAGCACCGGGCCGCGACCGCCCACCGCGCCGACCCCTTTGGCGGCCTCTTCGGCGGCCGCTTTGGCGGCGATCTTGGCCAGCTGACGGTCGCGCAGAATCAAACCGGTCTGGTAGTGGCCCGCCGAGAACGTGGTGTAGGGAATCTCGTACATGATCCTTAACGGGCCGACCAGTATGTCGAGGTAGGAGAAGGCGGTGACCACGGGTGTGGACCCCAACAAAGCTGCCGGATTCGCTGTCGTCGCGTTCGTTGACATCCCCGTCGCCAGGGTCTGCAGCTGGTTCGGCAGAGCCGATATCAGCTCGGCCAGGGTGGTCTGAGTTTCTCCGGCCGAGGTTCCGGTGGTCTTTGTCACCGCGGTGGCCTGTTCGCCGGGGCCTGCCGCGGTCGTGGTTTGTGGTGGCTGGGTGAACGGCGCCAGAACGGTCGAGGCCGACGACGACGCGGCATAGACGTACATCGCGGCGGCATCCTGGGCCCACATCTCGGCGTACTGTGCCTCGGTGGCCGCGATGGCCGGCGTGTTCTGGCCGAAGAAGTTGGTCGCCACCAGCACGGCCAACTGAATACGGTTGGTGGCCAACACTTCCGGCGGGACTGTGGCGGCGAAGGCGGCCTCGAAGGCGGCCGCGGCGGCGCGTGCCTGGCCGGCGGTCTGCTCGGCTTGTGCCGCCGTTGTCGTCGCCCAGGCGACGTGGGGCGCTACCGCGCCGGCCATTGCCAACGCGGCGCCACCGGACCAGAGTCCTTGTAGCTCAACAAGTGCCGAAGCGTACCCGGCCGCGTAGGACTCCAGTTGTGCGGCCAGCGCGTCCCAGGCCGACGCGGCCGTCATCATCGGCGCCGAACCCGGCCCGGAATACATTCGTGCCGAGTTGATCTCGGGCGGCAGCGCCCCGAAATCGAACATCGGCATTCCTTTCTCGACCGTCCGTCAAGAAGCACCCCGGGACCTCGGGGCGGGTTAACTCAGCGTTGAGGTGGTGGGCTGGCTGCTATCCGCCGAGGGAGGGGCGGGGCATGGTGAACTTGCGCGGCCCCACCCGCAGCGTGTTGTTGACCGTGGAACCCGATACCACGCTCGACTTGGTGCCCGTGCCGGCTGCGGGCACGCCGTTCCACATGTTGGTCGCGGGAGTCACTTCCTCCCAGGAGGGGCCCCCGCTGATGTCGGAGTCCGAGAGCCAGAGCGGTTCGGCGACGGTGGTGGCCGACGGGTTCGTCGTCGCCCAGCTCTGCGGGACCGACAATTTGCCCAGTGTGCCGGCAGTGCCGGCACTGGCGGCCACCGGTGTGGGCACGTGTCCCAAACCCGCGGCGGCGGCGCCGGACGCGGCCCCCTTGGCCCCCCCGATTGCGGACGGGAGGGAGGAGCCGCCCTGCAGCCCGACACGCTGCAGCCCGGTCCCGAAGCTTCCGCCGGACGTGACCGTGCGGCTCAGGCCGGCGCCGAGGTCCACCGGCGCGGTGAGGGTGTTGAACGCGTCGAAGGCGGTGAGTATCGATAGATCCCCTACCCCCTGTGCGGGGTTCGCGGACCCCGCGGAGGCGAGGGACTGCAGCTGTCGGGGCACGCTCGAGATCAGTTGCGACAGGCTCGTCTGGGCGTTGCCCGCCGCCGCGTTGCCCGTGCTCTGGGCCACCGCGGCGGCCTGGGCGGGCTGCGCGGTGGCGCTGGTGGTCTGCGGCGGCGGGCCGAACCGGCTCAGCGTGGTGGCGGCCGACGAGGAAGCCGCGTAGTTGTACATCGCCTCGGCATCCTGGGCCCACATCTGCTCGTATTGCGCCTCGGTGGCCGCGATCTGCGCGGCGTACTGCCCGAAGACGTTGTTGGCGAGCAATCTCGACAACTGGGTGCGGTTGGCCGTGACCAGCGGCGGTGGCACCGTCGCGGCGAACGCCGTCTCGTAGGCCGCGGCGGCCGCGCGCGCCCGGCTGGCGGCCTCCTCGGCGTTGGCCCCGGCCGTCGCGACCCACGCCACATAGGGTGTGACCGCGGTGCTCATCGCTTCCGATGCGCCGCCGGACCAGCTCTCGCCCTGCAGCACGGCGATCGCCGACGAGTAGCCGCGCGACACCGACTCCAGGCCGTTGGCCAGCACGTCCCAGGCCGCGGCGGCGGCCATCATGGGACCCGAGCCGCTACCGGCATACATCCGTGCCGAATTGATCTCCGGCGGCAGTGCCCCGAAGTCCAGCATCAGTGTTCCCCGCTCGCGCGCGGCGCGTCAGCGTCGGCCCGGGGCAAAGGCACCTCGTGGGGCGGGCACGAGGAAAATCGAGAAGATCGAACGTCCACTTGTGCTCCTCCGGGTCACCGCGGCTGCTGCATCATTGAGCAGCCGTACACTCACTGTTCCGAAGGGACCGTTGGCGGGTCGACGGTGACGCGCATTTGTGGCGGGCCCCACCGCCAGCATGCCTTGCCAGGTCAGGGTACCTCGTGAGGCGGGAGGCACTCTTCCTGCTGAGGCAAAGCTTCCGTACTTCACTGCTCGTAGCGACCAACATTGCACGTAGTAACTATTAATGCCAGTAGAGACCACCCGGGATTGCCCGGCAACGTCCAATGGCCGATGTACAGGAGATTGCCAGCTAACTTCATCGCTATATCCAGTTGACCGCGAGCGGTCTGTTACCCAGGGCGTCGTCGGTGGAACGGCGGTGGCGGCGGACCGGCCCTGGCAAGGCGTTGGGGAGGCGTTGGGGAGGCGTTGGGGAGGCGTTGTCCCACATCACTATCCGCATCACTATCCGCACTCTCCGGGAACCGGGGCTCTCCGCGAACCGGCCGCTGTGCCGGGGAGGATCGTTGCCGTCGGCAGGCGGGATGGCCCGTTACACATGCCGGATCCATCTGCGGCCGATGCGTGTTCGACGCACCGCGGCGATCTCCGCGTGGATCTCCTCGTGAATCCGCTGCGTGGATCGCTGCGTGGATCGATGTGGGCGGAAAACAGGGAGGCGGGTTGGACGCATTTCGAGCCGGGGCCGTTCCCATGACGACGATTTGCTAGTCTCGGGTGTTCTCACTGGAGCCGAAGACGCTTTGTGAGCTTTCGCGGACGTGGCCAGGTAATCATGTTCTCGGATCGGTCACAGCGTGGCCGGCTGGACGTCTCGACGAAATTAACTGAGGATATCCTGTACATCGGCCGATCCGCGTTGTCGGGGCGCGGTGGTTGGGATTAACTGTCGATCAGTGAAGTGTGTCGCCGAGACGGTGCATCCGAACGTGTCCCGCAAGGTTTTGCGGACGGTGTCCGAAACGGGTCGACGCACTGTGGCGCCGGGCCCGCCACGATCGCGCGTCAATGTCGACCGCCAGTAGGTCCTAGGTCCTGTAGCACAGACCGGTAACCGGCCGACCGATGACGATCGGCCGGGTGTGACGCGGAGGGCAACAAGTGTCAGCTGATGTCTCGTGTCGTTTCTCGCCCCTGGATGAGCACCAGTCGGGTGGGGTGCGCGCCGAACACGATGTTTCTCTCCCGCGCGGTTGGCCGCGCGGTTGGCCGCCAACCAAATGATAGAACTGCCAGGTTTTTTCGGAGTGCAAGCCCCGTAGCGCCGACAAGCCCACCGACACGCCCACTGCACGGTAGCCGCTCGCTGCGCGAGGAGTGGTCGCTTGTCGCCCGAGGCTGTGAAAGGCCCGACATTGTGAAAGGAACATTGTGAAAGGTGAGTACCGCATGGCAAGTACGCGTCGCATCCTGGACTGGGATCCAGAAGACGCCGTGGCCTGGAGTGCCGGTAACAGCCGCATCGCCCGCCGCAACCTGATCTGGTCGATCGTGACCGCGCACGTGGCTTTTTCGGTCTGGTACCTCTGGTCGGTCATGGTGCTGTTCATGCCGCATGACGTGTACGGTTTCAGCACCGGCGACAAGCTGCTGCTGGGCGCTACCGCATCCCTGGTCGGAGCGGTCGCCCGCATCCCTTATGCGATGGCGGGCGCCAGATTCGGCGGCCGCAACTGGGCGGTGTTCTCCTCGGCTGTGCTGCTGATCCCCACGGCCGGCACCATCGTGCTGTTGGCCCATCCCGGTCTGCCGTTGTGGCCGTATCTGGTCTGTGCCGCGCTGACCGGCCTCGGGGGAGCCAATTACTCGGCATCGCTTGCCACCGCGGAAACCTTCTACCCGCAGCGGCTCAAGGGATTCGCGATGGGGCTCACAGGCGGGATCGCCAACCTGGGGTCGGCGGCCATCCAGGCGGTCGGTCTGCTCGTGCTGGCCACCGCGGGTCACGAGGCGCCGTACCTGGTTTGCGCGGTCTACCTGGTGCTGCTGGCCCTGGGCGGGTTCGGTGCGGCGCTGTTCATGAACAACCTGCATTACCGCATCGACATGAGCCACCTCAAAGAGGTCCTCAAGGTCGGCGACTCGTGGAGCGTTGCGATGCTATATCTGATCTGCTCTGGTTCGTTCATCGGTTTCGCCTTCGCCTTCGGGCAGGTGTTGCAGCACAACTTCGTCGCCAGTGGCCAGAGCCACGGGCAGGCGTCACTGCATGCCGCCGAGATCGCTTTCATCGGGCCGATGCTCGGTTCGGTGGCGCGCGTGTACGGCGGCAAGTTGAGCGATCGTTTCGGTGGCGGCCACGTCGCCCTGACCTTACTGTCCTGCATGATTCTTGGCGGCGGGTTCCTGGTGGCCGTCAGCACCCACGACGACCTCACCCGCGGCGACGGCGATCCCGTGACGGGCTTCACGCTTGCTGGCTACATCATCGGCTTCATCGGGCTGTTCATCTTCTCCGGTGCCGGCAAGGGTGCCGTTTACAAACTGATCCCGGCGATATTCGACATACGCAGCCGCCAACTGGACGTCAGCGATGTCGAACGCCGCCTCTGGGTACGGGTGAGGTCGGGCACCCTGATCGGGTTCGCCGGCGCGTTCGGCGCGCTCGGGGGCGTGGGGATCAACCTGGTGCTGCGGCAGTCCTACGACCGCGCCGGTACCGAGACGCCCGCGTTCTGGATCTTCCTGGGGTGCTACATCGCCGCCGCCGTGCTGGCGTGGGCGCGTTACGTACGACCGCACGACAACCACGACAACCAGGTGGTGGCACCGCCGGTGGTGCCGGTCCAGACCCGCGCGGAAGTGCCGGTCAACACCTGACATCTTCGTCGCCCTGACCCCTGCCGCCGGGAATTCCTCTTCCAGACAGCAGGCGAGACGGCACGTCGACACGGCACGTCAACACAGCGCAGGGGCCGAGGAGACATGGTCCCACTCGGCCCCTGCGCTTGACAGGCTGTGCGCTTGACAGGCTGTGCGCTTGACAGGCTGTTACGCCTCCTGCAGGAAGCGTTCTGTGACCTCTGGTCCGGTGGAATGCAGCTGGATGGAAAGCTGCAGGAGTTTGTCTTTTGCTTGCTTGGGCAGTAGTTCGA
>NZ_JBMIOP010000163.1:0-1225 GCF_049197365.1 Mycobacterium sp. THU-M104 | reverse complement strand
CGGCCGGTCGATCGCGACGATTTGTTGGCGGTGTTGGCAAGCAGCGACGACGACCTGCTCGATGTCATCGCCGCGGCCGCACGGGTACGGCGTAAATTCTTCGGGCGTCGCGTCACATTGAACTATCTGGTGAACATGAAGTCCGGTCTGTGCCCCAAGGATTGCGGCTATTGTTCACAACGACGCGGGTCGACCACCGATATCTTGAAATACTCCTGGATCACCGCCGATGAAGCCGCCCGCCACGCCCAGTGCGCGATCGATGCCGGTGCCAACCGCGTCTGCCTGGCTGCCGCGGGCCGCGGGCCGGGTGACCGCGATATCGAGCGGATCGCCGACACCGTCGCCGCCATCAAGAATTCGGCCCCATCGGTGGAAGTGTGTGCCTGTCTGGGGTTGCTCAAAGACGGGCAGGCCGAACGGCTGCGGGCGGCCGGCGCCGACGCCTACAACCACAACCTCAACACCAGCGCCGGCAACTACGCCCGGATCTGCTCGACCCACACCTTCGACGACCGGACCGCCACCGTGGCCGCCGCTAAAACCGCTGGGCTGTCGCCCTGTTCGGGCGCCATCGTTGGTATGGGCGAATCCGACGAGGACATCGTCGATGTCGCGTTGACTCTACGTGACCTGCAACCGGACTCGGTGCCGGTGAATTTCCTCATCCCGTTCGAGGGCACACCACTGGGCGGGCAGTGGGCGCTGACCCCGCTACGCTGCCTGCGCATCCTGGCGATGTTCCGGTTCGCCTTCCCCGACATCGAGGTCAGGGTCGCCGGCGGACGCGCAATTCACCTGCGGAACCTCCAGCCGCTGGCTTTACATCTGGCGAATTCGATGTTCCTCGGGGACTACCTCACCAGCCAAGGACAACCCGGCCACGCCGATCGGGCGATGATCGCCGACTCCGGCTTCGTGATCGAGGGCTGCGACCAGCAGACGGAGGCCGCGCACCACCGCGACCTCGTCGTCGCCCGCCACCGCGGTGCAGGCACCACCATACCCGCCAACACGTAAATCCTGAACATGCCCCGAAATAAGGTCAAATAAGTTGCCCAGCAATGAATTCCAGGAGGGATCGTCTCGGTCCCACACCTGCCGACCACCGCAGCTGTTGCCGATCTCCGACGCCGCGGCGGCCTACCGCCTCGTCTACAGACGCATCGACGGGCTGATCCGCAGCCGCGCTGAGGTTGCCGACCTGACCGTGCCGGCCTGTCCC
>NZ_JBMIOP010000115.1:0-7002 GCF_049197365.1 Mycobacterium sp. THU-M104 | reverse complement strand
ACGATCCCCTTGTTCATCGCGCGCAAAAACCGAGCCCACAGCTCGGCTATACGATCATGCCCAAATGTCAGACTTGACGATCAGCGCGAAAGCTAGCCCTGTCGGGCGACGATCACCGGCGCGCGCGCGGACTGCACGACGGCGGTGCCCACCGATCCGAGCAGCATCCCCGCGAAGCCACCGCGCCCGTGGCTGCCGACGACCACCAGCTGCGCAGACGCCGAGCGCTCGATGAGATGCTGCGCGGGTCGGTTGGTGACGACCACGCGATGGACGGTGACGTCGGGATAGCGTTCCCGCCAGCCAACCAAGCGCTCGGCCAATGTCTCCTCGGCCGCCGAGCGCAGCCTCGTCCAGGACGTCCGGGTGGTTCCGGCCCACTCCCGGCTCGGGAGGTCGGGAACTTCGGCGTCAGTCCAGGCGTGCAGGGCCACCAAATCCGCACCGCGCCAAGAAGCTTCGTCGAAGGCGATCGCGGTGGCCAGTTCCGACGCCGGTGACCCGTCGACGCCGACCAGGATGCTTCCCTGCGTCGGCGGCGAATAGTCGCTGTGTATCACTGCCACCGGGCAATGAGCGTGATGGACCAATCCGGTACTGACAGATCCCATCAGCGCTCGTTCCAGTGCGCCGTGGCCGCTTCTTCCCACGACCACCATGGCCGCACTCCTGGACAGGTCGACAAGGGCGGCGACGGGTCCCGCGGCGGACAACTCGCTATTGACACACGGGCGATGGTCCTGCGTCATGTCTTCGACGAGCTTGGCAGCGTCGGTGAGGACCTGTCGTGCGTTCGCGTCCAGCTGCGCGACGACTTCCGCCGGGAGTGACTCACCCGACCACTCGAGCGACGGCGAGCCGGCCGGCAACCGTACCGCGGCGTGAATCAGCGTCAGCGGCACGTTGCGCATCCTCGCCTCGTGGACCGCCCACTGCATGGCCGCAGTCGCGTCGGGGGATCCGTCGACCCCGACGACGATTCCCGGATTCGCTATCTCGCTGGCCATATCGATGTCCAATCACTGGAAAGTTCGGTTCGGCGCTCTTGACCCTAAACTAGAAGCCTGCCATCGCGCAGTCAGGAGCCTTTCGTCCCACGCATCGGTGACTTGATGCCCCACAACCCGACCCCTCGGCAATCCGGGGCGATCCGGGGCAATCCGGCATCTCGGTGATCGCTCAGAAGGTAAGCCGCACCGACCATTCCGCGTGCGGGACATCGCGTAACTCACCAGAGGGAGCGAATGCCAGCGTCAGCAACTGCACGACTATGCCGGTGAGCCGACCCCGCCGGCGGTCGACGGAGGGGATGGTGACCGCCATCCGGGTGTGCGGCCGGAACAGGGTGGCGCTCGTGTCGGCCGGGTCCTCGTACACCTGCAGGAGCCGCCAGGGCGCCCGGGAGATCGCTTCGGGCACCGAGAGTTGCACCGGGTAGCGTTCGGTGACCGGCAATTCGCCCTGGGTCTGCGTATTTTGACAGTCGCTGAGATCGAGCACGTTGCAGTACAGGTAGGGCCCGACCCGGGTCAGGTGTCCGTGCGAGTACGCGCTGATCTGCGGCCGTTGCGGACCGGGCTGACGCACGAACAGCCATGTTGCTACCCCGCCGCCCACGGACAGCGACATCGCCAGCGTCACGACCAGCAATGACACACCCCGCGTGGGCCGGGTTCTCACTCCCGCACCGCCGCCGGTCTCCCGGCGCCCCGCCGCCTGCCTTCCTGCTCGACCATGACCGGACGGTTGCCCCCGAGGCCGGGAATCAGCGAGTCGCCGCGGAAGCTCACCAGAGTCTGCGCCAGACCGAGGATGAGCAGGGCGCAGACCGCGGTGAAGCCGATCCACCAATCCGTGTAGACCAACACCCCGAGCGCCCCGCCCAGCACCCAGGCCAGCTGCAGCGTGGATTCCGAGCGCCCGAACCCGGACGCCCGCGATTCCTCCGGCAGATCGTTTTGCAACGAGGCATCCAGCGAGGCCTTCGCGATCGCGCTGGATCCCGACGTGACCAGTGTCGCGATCACCGCCACCGTCAGGTTGCCTGCCACCGCCGCCGCCAGGGCGACGGTGCACACCGCCACCGCGCAGCGCACCACCAGCACCGCGGGCCTGCCCAGTTGGAGGCGGGCGCTGGCGAAGTTGCCGGCGAAGTTGCCGATTCCCGCCGCGGCGCCGATCATGCCCAGCATGCCCAGCTGCGCCCAGCCGTTGGCTTGATGCGCCTTGGCCACGAAGGCCGGGTACAAAAACAGAAAGCCCACCATCACCTTCACGGTGCAATTGCCCCAGAGCGAGGTGATGATGTTGCGGCCCAGCGGTTGTCGTAGTGTCCCGCTGACCTTTTTGACCTCTTCGGGCCAGTCCCCCACACGTGGGAGGTGCCCCCAGCGGCGCAGCGGGCCGCTGTCTGTGCGGTAGCTCAGTGTCGCCGGGACCTCGCCGGCGGTCACCTCGACCCAGCGCGGGATCCGCATCGACAGCATGGCGCCCGTGATCGTGACCGCGGTGACGACGAACAGGGCTCCCGGGAGCTTGAACAGGTGGGTGCAGACGAACTCGACACCCGCCGCGATTGCGCCGCCTGCGATGGTGCCGCCCAGCAGGCCGAACACGGTAAGCCGGGAGTTGACCCGCACGAGGTCGATCGACGGTGGCATCACCCTGGGCGTGACGGCGCTGCGCAACACGCTGAACGACTTCGACAGCACCATCATGGCCAGCGCGCACGGATAGAGCACCCATGACGGGTAGCTGCCGGTCGGGCCGTCGTAGTTCATGATCAGCAGCGCGGCCAGTCCGGTGCGCAACGCGAACGACGTGGCCAGGGCCACGCGGCGGCCGTGCTGCAACCGGTCCAGCGCCGGACCGATCAACGGCGCGATCACCGCGAACGGCGCGATGGTGATCAACAGGTACAGCGCGACCCGGCCTTTACTCTCCCCGGTGGCCGCGGCGAAGAACAGCGTGTTGGCCAGCGCGACGGCCATTGCGGCGTCCACCGCGAAATTCGCCACCACCGGCCATGTCAGCGCTGTCAGCCCGGACTTGTCCGCGCCGTCGGCGGTGGCTGCGCGTTGCACCATCGAGTACATCCGAGAGCCCATTTCCCGACTGCGCTGTGCCGCGGCGCGGGTGACGGTGATGCGTTCAGCCGGAGCGGGACCACGCGGCGTACTGGATTTTCGGCCCGATTCGGATCGCTCACTGAGGGGCGGTAGGTAGCGGTTGGCGCTCGGCATCGGCGTGGTGCGATGCGCACGCCGATGATCGCCACCGTCGGCCGGGTAATTGGCCATGCCGGGATGCTGGTTGGCAGATCCTCTGAGGTCCGGGAGGGTCCGGCGGCCCGGGTTGGAGGCCACACGGCCCGGATCATCACGTCGCCGTCCAGACACGACGCAATTCTCCCCTATGGCGGCTTCCTTCGTCCGTAGGTCCCCGGGTGTGGCACGCACCCTAGTATTGGAGGCGCGATGCAGAAAGAGGTAAGCGTGACCGGACCCATCGAGGAGACCTTCGTAGCCACCGTGACCGACTGGCACGAAGAGCTGGCGGAGGTGCTCACGGGTGCGGTCGACCAGGCGAGAACGGCTGTGGAGGAGTTCAGCGGCCCCGAAGCGGTCGGTGACCACCTGGGCGTGAGCTACGAGGATCCCAATGCCGCGACCCATCGCTTCCTGGCGCACCTACCCGGTTACCAGGGCTGGCAGTGGGCCGTAGTCGTCGCCGCCCCCCACGGAGCCGGGCACGCCACCATCAGCGAGGTCGTGCTGATTCCCGGTCCGACCGCCTTGTTGGCGCCCGAGTGGGTGCCGTGGGAGCAGCGGGTGCGGCCCGGGGACCTGAGCCCCGGAGATCTCCTGGCACCGGCTGCCGACGACCCGCGGCTGGTCCCGGGCTATACCGCCAGCGGTGACCCCCAGGTCGACGAGACCGCCGCGGAGTTCGGGCTGGGGCGGCGCTGGGTCCTGGGCGTGCTGGGCCGGTCGGACGTTGCCGAGAGGTGGCACACCGGGAATTACGGGCCCGAGGCCCCGATGGCGAGGTCCACCAAACGGGTCTGCCGCGACTGCGGTTTCTTCCTGCCGTTGGCGGGCTCGTTGGGCGCGATGTTCGGGGTCTGCGGCAACGAACTGTCCGCCGACGGCCACGTCGTGGACAAACTCTATGGCTGCGGCGCTCATTCGGACACGCCTGCCCCGGCAGGTAGCGGCTCGCCGAGGTACGAGGCCTACGACGACGGCATGCTCGACGTCACGGAGACGCCGCCGATCGCGGAGCCCCGCCCCGAGGTCGAGCCCGAGTTGCGCGATACTCCGGAGGCGGCCGCCGAGCTGTCCGAGCCCCAGCCGGCGCCGCTGGAGCCGCCGGACTAGTAGTCGTGCCCGTTGATTCGTCGGGCCTGTTCGCTGACGTGCCGAGACTGCGGTGGCGGCTTTGATCTTGTCCACCGAGGCGTTGATGCCCTCGCCGCAAATCCGAGACCATCTTCCAGGCCTGTGAAGGCGTCGCCTCGATCTCGATTGCGGCTCGCAGTAGCCGGGCTGTCATCGACCTTTCCGCGTCTGACGTGTTGCGGCCGACTTCATTTCCGGTGGAGATACTTCTCGAGCCCGGCCTGCGCGCCTCGGGCGCCGCGCCGGGCCGCGGCAAGCTGCCAGACGAAGATGGCTGTTCCCAGCAACCCGACTGCCAGCCCGGCCACCGTCACCGGGCGCCAACCGTGCAGGGAAGGAAGGAGAAAGGCGGCCGCCGCGGCGCACAGCCAGGCCACGGCGCCGACCGCGATGACTGGCCACACCTCGAGCAGCGCAGGCGGCAGAGGTGGTGGGTTGCGGCCCCGGCCCGGCCCGACAGACATAGCCGACAACATAGCGTCGCCGCTGCGCGCGACCTTCTCTGGGCCGAGAGGGGCTACCGGGACACGTGCGCGGGGCCACCGGCGAACGGCCGAATTCGCCGGAGTCCAGGCTGCCGGTCCGGCGGGTCCTGTGGCCGGTCGGCCTCTGGCGTTCATCCGGTTGCGTGTAACCTCGCGCCATGCCTGACAGCGATGCGCGGACGGCTAGCGACTTGTCGCTGGCCGTCATGCGGCTGGCCCGCCAGCTGAGGTTCCGCAACGTCTCGTCGCCGGTGTCGTTGTCCCAGCTCTCGGCACTGGCGACCTTGGTCAACGAAGGCTCGATGACCCCGGGCACGCTGGCGCTGCGCGAAGGGGTCCGGCCGCCGTCGATGACCCGGGTGATCGCCTCGCTGGCCGACATGGGATTGGTGGACCGCGTCCCGCATCCGGTCGACGGCCGGCAGGTGCTGATCTCGGTGTCCGAGGCCGGCACCGAGTTGGTCAAGGCGACTCGGCGTGCCCGGCAGGAGTGGCTGGTCAATCGGCTCGCTACCCTCGACGTCCGGCAGCGCGAGACCCTCCGCAGCGCCACGGATCTGATGCTGGCCCTCGTCGACGAAAGTCCGTGAGCGAGGCGCCCGACGGCCCGGACGTTCACGACGTCGACGACCCCGACGACCCCCGCCTCGACGATTTCCGCGACCTGAACAGCGTTGATCGCCGTCCTGACCTGCCCAGCGGCAAAGGGCTGGTGATCGCCGAGGGTGTCCTGGTCGTCCAGCGCATGCTCGCGTCGCGGTTCACCCCGCACGCGCTGCTGGGCACCGAACGCAGGCTGGCCGAACTCGCGGGTGACCTGGCCGGCGTTGCGGCGCCGTTTTATCGGACCTCTGCCGATCTCATGGCGCGGGTGGTGGGTTTCCATCTCAACCGCGGCGTGCTGGCGGTCGCGAGAAGAGTGCCGGAATACGGGGTGGCGCAGGTGGCCGAGGGCGCCCACACTCTTGCTGTGCTCGAGGGTGTCAACGACCACGAGAACCTGGGCTCGATGTTCCGCAACGCCGCGGGCCTGGGCGTGGATGCGGTGATCTTTGGCGGCGGCTGCGCCGACCCGCTGTACCGTCGCGCCGTCCGGGTTTCCATGGGTCATGCCTTGCTGGTGCCGTATGCGCGGGCCGGTGCCTGGCCCGGCGATCTGGTGACGCTGCGAGAACACGGTTTTCGGCTGCTGGCGATGACCCCACGCAGCGACGCCCGGGCGCTGCCGGAGGCGATGGCGGCGGTGTGCGGCGAACGCATCGCGGTCGTCATGGGCGCGGAAGGCCCGGGACTGACGGCGGCCACGTTACGGTTGAGTGACATGCGGGTCTGCATCCCCATGTCGCGGGGCACCGATTCGCTCAACGTGGCGACTGCGGCGGCCTTGGCTTTCTACGAACGATCTAGGCTGCGGTCGTGAACAACTCGGTGCCGTGGGCCACGGGGTTGGCGGTGGCAGGGTTCGTCGCCGCGGTCACCGGTGCCGCGATAGTTGTGCTCAGCCTGGGTTTGATCCGGGTGCATCCGTTGTTGGCGGTCGGCCTCAACGCGGTGGCGGCGGGTGGGCTCGCGCCCACGCTGTGGGGTTGGCGGCGGACGCCGGTGCTGCGCTGGTTCGTGCTGGGAGCGGCAGCGGGAGTTCTCGGCGGGTGGCTGGTGCTGCTGGCCCTGACGGTGTCGGGGAACCGCTAGCGCTGCCCGCTCGAACGCACTCCGAGCAGCACATCTTCCCAGGCCGGAATGGCCGGCTTGCCCCGCCTGGCTTGCGTGGGTGGCTCGGGCGGTGGAGCAGTTGCGGGTGCAGCAGCCCGCGGTGCGGTCTCGGGCTCTGCGCTTTCCTCGATGTCGAGATGGGCCACCCTCGCGAGGGGCCGAAGCGGGCGTTCGAAGCTCGGGTCGATCAATTCGCTGGCCGTGTCGTCGACCGCGCTGACCGTCCCGCCGTGGGCGCCGGGCACGAAGCAGAAGTGTGCGGCGTTGTCAGAGTGGCCCACCTTCCACGCCAGCTGCACCGTCCAACGGTTGTCCTCGTTGCGCCAGGCATCCCAGGCGACTTTGTCCGGATCGAGGCCGCGCGTCACCAGGGCGGTGCTCACGGTTTCCAGCAGCGTCAGCAC
>NZ_JBMIOP010000068.1:0-1396 GCF_049197365.1 Mycobacterium sp. THU-M104 | reverse complement strand
TAGAAATGTCCGCCTGGAAGAGTAGAGAGGCAAGGACGAATGACGCAGGAGCGGATAGAGATGAGCGAGCGGGAGCTCAAGCGGTTTGCGGTGCTGCAGCAAGTGATCGATGGGAGCCGAAGTCAGGGGCAGGCTGCGCTGGCATTAGGCTTGTCGGAGCGGCAGATTCGGCGCTTGCAGCGCGGGGTGGAGCGGGAAGGGGCACGGGCATTGATCAGTCGACGCCGTGGCAGGCCCTCCAACCGAAGTGTAGAGACGACGGTCCGCGAGGGCATCCTGGCGCAGGTGCGGGCACGCTATGCGGACTTTGGCCCCACCTTGGCAGCGGAATATCTGCGCGCAGATGGCTATACCGTATCGAAGGAGACGCTGCGTCGCTGGATGATCGCTGCGGGCCTGTGGCAAGCCCAGCGCAAGCGGCGCACCCGCCTGCACCCACCCAGGCCGCGCCGAGCGCGACTGGGGGAGTTGGTCCAGATCGATGGCAGTCCCCACGATTGGTTCGAAGGCCGTGGGCCGCGCTGCACCCTGATCGCCTTCATTGACGATGCCACCAGTCGGGTCTTGTATGCCCGTTTTACACCGGTAGAAAGCAGCCAAGCCTATCTGTCCGCCCTACAGACCTACGTCACGACTCATGGCTGCCCCGTGGCGCTCTACAGCGATCGGCACAGCATCTTCACCAAACACAACCCAGAAGACACCGAACCCACACAGTTTCAGCGTGCCACCGAAGCCTTGGGAATTGCCACCATCCAGGCCTTGAGCCCACAGGCCAAAGGTCGGGTAGAGCGCCTGTTCCAAACGCTTCAGGATCGCCTGGTCAAGGCCTTGCGCCTGGCGGAGATCAGCGATCAGGATACCGCCAACGCTTGGCTCCCCCAGTACCTGCAGCAACACAATGCGCGCTTTGCCGTGGCGGCTTGCGACGACGAGGACGCCCACCAACCCTATGACGGAAGTCCAGAAACTCTCGCCCGGATCTGCGCCATCCACCACCGCCGTACCCTATCCAAGGACCTGGTGCTGTCCTTCCAACGACAGCGCTACATCATCCAGACCGGTGGCGCCCCACGCTATGCACTGCGCGGACGGAGGGTCGATGTCGTGGTCCATGCCGACGGGCGAATCGAGCTGGTAACCGGCGGCGAAGTCTTGCTCTACAAGGTCTTCGATTCGCCCCAGGAAATCCCTCACCCTGTCGATGACAAAAGCCTCAACGCTCGCGTCGATGCGATCCTGACTTCCCGACGTTGGTCAGAAAAATCCCGGCCTGCTGCCGACCATCCTTGGCGTCGTTACCCCACCGTAGATCGTCCTGGAAAGTAATCCATACCCAGGAGAACCGGACATCTCTATCTTGCCCAACACCGGACATTTCTAATGTGCTTTGACA
>NZ_JBMIOP010000025.1:0-69835 GCF_049197365.1 Mycobacterium sp. THU-M104 | reverse complement strand
GGCGCCGCTGAGGAGCGGGGCCATCAGACCCAGCCGGGCGACGATGCGGCGCCGCAGGCGCCGCTGAGGAGCCCCCACCGAAATGCCGCCGACACATCCCTGTGCGACAGTGGTCGCCGTGCCGTCGTATCTGTTGCGCATCGAACTGGCCGACCGTCCGGGCAGCCTCGGGTCGCTGGCCGTGGCGCTCGGTTCGGTGGGCGCCGACATCCTGTCGCTCGATGTCGTCGAGCGCACCTCGGGCCACGCGATCGACGACCTGGTCATCGAACTACCGGCCGGCGCGATGCCCGACGCACTCATCACGGCCGCCGAGTCGCTCTCCGGCGTGCGGGTGGACAGCATCCGACCGCACACCGGCCGCCTGGAAGCCCATCGCGAACTGGAGCTTCTCGACCGCGTTGCGGCCGCGGCAGGCAAAGGCCTCAAGCTGCAGGTGCTGGCGAACGAGGCGCCCAGGGTGCTGCGCGTGAGCTGGTGCACGGTCCTGCACAGCGCGCACGGAAAGCTGCACCGCCTCGCCGGCAGCCCGGGCGCCCCCGAGACCAAGGCCGACTCGGCCCCCTGGCTGCCGATCGAGCACGCCGCCCCGCTCGACAACACCGGCGACTGGGTGCCGCAGGCGTGGCGCGACATGGACACCACGATGGTCGCCGCGCCGCTGGGCGACCCGCACACCGCGGTGGTACTGGGCCGCCCCGGCCCCGACTTCCGCCCGTCGGAGGTCGCCCGGCTCGGCTACCTCGCCGGGATTGTGGCGACCATGCTGGGCTGAGCCCGGCTGTGCGGTCACTGGCTGTGCGGTCCGTCGTCGGCCGGCCCGTCCGGCGGCCCCTGCTCGAGCAACCGACGGAATCCGTCCTCGTCGAGGATCGGGACGCCCAGCTCGACCGCCTTGTCGTATTTGGAACCCGGTGAGTCGCCCGCGACGACGAAGTCGGTCTTCTTCGACACCGAACCGGCGGCCTTGCCGCCGCGCGCCACAATCGCCTCCTTGGCGCCGTCCCGGGAGAATCCGGTCAGTGACCCGGTGACCACGATCGTCAGTCCCTCGCAGGTGCGCGCCACGCTGGTGTCGCGCTCGTCGGCCACGCGCACGCCGGCCGCGCACCACTTGTCGACGATCGCGCGGTGCCAGTCCACGGTGAACCACTCGGCGACCGCGGCGGCGATGGTCGGTCCCACGCCCTCGACCGCGGCCAGCTGCTCGGTCGACGCCGACGTGATCGCGTCCAGGCCGCCGAACTCGGTGGCCAGGGCGCGCGCGGCGGTCGGTCCGACGTGTCGGATCGACAGCGCCACCAGCACCCGCCACAGCGGCGCTTTTTTGGCGCTGTCCAGGTTATCGAGCAGTCTTCTGCCGTTGGCCGACAGCGAACCCGCCTTGGTGCGGAAGAGATCGGTGCGCAACAGGTCGTTCTCGGTGAGCGTGAACAGGTCACCCTCGTCGGCGATCACCCCGGCGTTCAGCAGCGCGGCGGCCGCCTCGTATCCGAGCCCCTCGATGTCGAGGGCGCCGCGGCCGGCGACGTGGAAGACGCGCTCGCGCAGCTGCGCCGGGCAGGACCGGGCGTTGGGGCAGCGGATGTCGGCGTCGCCTTCCTTTTCGGGGGCCAGCTCAGAACCGCACTCGGGACAGTGGGTGGGCATGACGAATTCGCGTTCGGAGCCGTCGCGCAGGTCGACGACCGGGCCCAGCACCTCGGGGATCACGTCGCCGGCCTTGCGGATCACGACGGTGTCCCCGATCAGCACGCCCTTGCGCCTGACCTCGGCGGCGTTGTGCAGGGTCGCCATCCCCACCGTCGACCCGGCGACCTTGACCGGCGCCAAGACCGCGAATGGTGTCACGCGCCCCGTCCGGCCGACGTTGACCCGGATGTCGAGGAGCGTGGTCTGCACCTCCTGCGGCGGGTATTTGTAGGCGATCGCCCACCGCGGCGCGCGCGATGTGGAGCCGAGCCGGCGCTGCAGCGCCACATCGTCGAGTTTGACGACGAGGCCGTCGATTTCGTGGTCCACGTCGTGGCGGTGCTCACCCCAGTAGCGGATCCGCTCGTGCACGCCGGCGACGCTGTCGACGCGGGTGGTGTGGCCGGACACCGGCAGCCCCCAGTCGCCCAGCGCGAGGTAGGCGTCGTGCAGGGTCGCCGGCCGGAATCCCTCGGTGTGCCCGATCCCGTGGCAGATCATCCGGAGCCTGCGGCGCGCGGTGACGGCCGGGTCCTTCTGCCGCAGCGACCCCGCGGCGCTGTTGCGGGGATTGGCGAACGGGGCCTTGCCCTCCTCGACGAGGCTGGCGTTGAGCGCCTCGAAGTCGGCGAGCCGGAAGAAGACCTCACCGCGCACCTCGAGGACCTCGGGTATCGGGTAGCCCTCGCCCGGGGTCAGCCGTTCGGGGACGTCGTCGATGGTGCGCGCGTTCAGTGTGACGTCCTCGCCGACCCGCCCGTCGCCCCGCGTCGCGGCACGGACGAGCCGGCCCTCGCGGTAGAGCAGGGACAGCGCCACCCCGTCGATCTTGAGTTCGCACAGGTAGGCAAGCTCGCCGCCGACCTCGGCGTGGATGCGCGCGGCCCACGCGTCGAACTCGTCGGCGCTGAACACGTTGTCCAGGCTGAGCATGCGCTCCAGGTGCTCGGCGGAGGTGAACTCGGTGGCGAAACCGGCGCCGCCGACCAGCTGGGTGGGCGAGTCAGGGGTGCGAAGCTCGGGATAGCGCTCCTCGAGGGACGTGAGCCGCCCCAACAGCTCGTCGAACTCGGCGTCGGAGATGACCGGGGCGTCGCGTACGTAGTAGCGGAACTGGTGCTCGCGCACCTCGTCGGCCAGTTCGCGCCACTGCCGCCGGACCTCGGGCGGGGCGGGGCCGGCCTCTGCTGCGCTCACCTTGGTGAGGCTAACGGAGCACACCGACTCGGCAGCGGGGCCAGTCGTGCCCCCGGCCCGCGACCGGCGTTGTGCATCATGATGCACGGCACTGATGTTATGATGCGCGCGTGCGGACGACGGTCAACATCGACGCCAACCTGCTCGCCGAGGCCAAGGTCTTGGCGGCGCAAACGTCCCGGCCGCTCGGCGCCATCGTCGATGACGCGTTGCGCGCACTGCTGCGGCGGCGCGGCGAGCAGGACAGCCGCACCGAGTTCGGGTTGCCGGCCCACGGCAGCGGAGGCCTGCAGGCGGGCGTCGACCTGGAAGACAAGGATGCCCTGGCCGAGCTGTTGGGCGACAATGCTGCTCCTTGACGTCAACGTCTGCGTCTATGCCATCCGCCGGGACAGCACCCAGCACGCCGCCTATCGCGACTGGATGGAAGCTCGACTCGTCGGGGCGGAGCCGGTCGGGATCAGCGAACTGGTGTTGTCGGGTGTCATGCGCGTGATCACCAACCATCGCGTCTTCCGACAGCCGAGCACCACAGCTCAGGCGCTCGAGGCGTGCCGCGCTCTTCGAACCGCTCCCGCGGCCGTCGCGCTGCGGCCGGGACCGCGACATTGGGACATCTTCGACTCGCTGTGCGACCGGGTCGGTGCCAAGGGCAACGCGGTGGCCGATGCCTACCACGCCGCCCTGGCCATCGAGAACGGCGCGACATGGGTCACCACCGACCGCGGGTTCGCCCGTTTCCCGGGCCTGCGGTGGCGCCCGCCGTTGGACTGATCTGCAGGGTCCTCTACCCGCGGGCGATCGCGTCCGGGTCCCCGGCGAACGCCTCCGCGGCCTTGCGGGCGAGCCCGATCGCGGTGCGGGCCCACTGCGGCGTCGCGCCGGCCAGGCCGCACGCGGGGGTGACCCCGATGCGCTCGCGCAGCGCCGCCCGGTCGAAACCCAGGCGATCGGTCACCGCAACCAACGCGGCGGCCACCTCGTCGGCCGACGGCCGCTGCTGCCGATCAGTACCGGGAACGACCCCCAGCATCACGGCGCGGCCCGATTCCACGAACGCCGCGATGCCGTCCAGGTCCGTCGCGCCCAAGGTGTCCGCGTCCACCGACACTGCACCGATACTGCTGCGCTGCAACAGGTCCCACGGGAGGCCCGGAGCACAGCTGTGCAGCACCACGTCAGCCCCTGCCGTCGCGGCGCAGGTGTCGAGCAGTGCGCCCGCGACCGCCTCGTCCAGCGCGGGGACCGCGCTCAACGACGTCACTCCGCTGAGCTTCCCGGCCAGCGCCGCCGGCAGCGACGGCTCGTCGAACTGCACCACCACCGGGGTCTCGAGTCGCCGGGACAGCGCGGCGCGGTGCGCGGCGACGCCCTCGGCCAGCGACGCCGCCAGGTCGCGCAGCGCGCCCGGATCGGTGATCGCCCGGTGGCCGTTGGCCAGTTCGAGGCCCGCGGCCAGCGTGATCGGGCCGGGCGCCTGGACCTTGACCGCGCGTCCCCCGCCCCGCAGACCGGATCTCTCCCAGGCCTCTTCGAGAGCGTCGGAGTCCTCGTCGAGGAGGCTGACGGCCCGGCGCGTCACTGCGCCGGGCCGCGCGGCGACGCGATAGCCGCGCGTGGTGGTGTCGACGGCCACGTCGATGAGCAGCGCGCCGGCCCGGCCGATCAGGTCGGCGCCCACGCCGCGGGCGGGCAGCTCGGCGATGTGGGCGAGCGCGCCCGCCAACTCGCCGACGATGACCTCGGCCGCCTGCCGCGGGGAGGTTCCGGGCCAGGAGCCGACGCCGCTGGCGGTCGCGAACGCACTCACCGGCCAACCGTATGCGACGCCACGTCGGACGCGCCCCGCCAGGGGTGTCCGGCCGGGACCCGCGCGGGTAGTTTCAACCCTGGAACGGACGGTGTGGCGGATGGTGAGATTCGCGCGGCCCCTGCTGATCACGGGCGTGGCGATGCTCGCCGCGGCGTGCACGCGGGTGGTGGACGGCACCGCGCTGCCGGGATACGGCGCCACCCGGCATCCCGTGCACGGGGTCGACGTCGACACGGTGCTGCTGGACCAGCCGCGCATGCGCGCGATCACCGGCGCCGGTGAACACCTGACGATCATTCCGTCGATGGACGACATCAGCCCGGTGGACATCGACGCCCTGGCCGACAACGCGCCGCCGCAATGCCGGTTCCTGTTCGCCGAGACCGCGACGTTCGGACCCGACATCGCGGAGTTCCACAAGACGACGTTCCAGGACCCGCCGCAGGGGGCGCTGATCTCCGAGGGCGCCGCCGCCTACCCCGACAGCGACACCGCCCGGCGGGCGTTCGGAGCCCTGGTGGGCGCCGTCGGCGACTGCGCCGACAGCGCGGCCGGACAGCTGCTCGTCGGCGACTGGCAGGCCGACGCGACCTCGCTGCACCTGCGCCCCGGCGGCTGCGGGCGCGACTACCGGGTCCTGTCGGTGGCCCTGCTGGAGGTCACCTATTGCGGCTTCCCACAGTCGGTGTCCGACATCGTGATGACCAACATCGCCGCGAACGTGGCGCATTAACGCCGGGCGCCGGTGATGGTGGCGCTGCCGATCACCTCGTCGCCGCGCGCGTCGGGCCGGTACAGTGCCAGCGTCTGGCCGCGCGCCACCCCGCGCAGCGGGGTGCGCAACCGCACGACCAGCTCGTCGTCGACCAGTTCCGCGACCGCGCTCACCGCGTCACCGTGCGCACGCACCTGGACCGCGCACTCGATCGCGCGGCACGGCGCGACTCCGGCGGTGAACACCGGCGACCGTCCGACCAACTCGTCGACGTCGAGGTCGCTCACCCCGCCCACTCGGACCGTGGCGGTCCGCGCGTCGATCGCGGTCACGTAGCGCGGGGCGCCGCCCGGCCCCGGCCCGGCGATGCCCAGACCCTTGCGCTGCCCGACGGTGAAGCCGTGCACCCCGTCGTGGGTCGCCAGCACCGCGCCGTCGGCGTCGACCACGCGGCCGGGCCGCACCCCGATGCGCTCCCCCAGGAAGGTCCGGGTGTCCCCGGACGGGATGAAGCAGATGTCGTGGCTGTCCGGCTTTTCGGCGACCGCCAGGCCACGCCGGGCGGCCTCGGCGCGGATCTGCGGCTTGGGCGTGTCCCCGATCGGGAACACCGCGTGGCGCAGCTGCCCGGCGGTCAGCACGGCCAGCACGTAGGACTGGTCCTTGTCGCGGTCGACGGCGCGGCGCAGCCGCCCCCCCGAGAGTCTGGCGTAGTGGCCGGTGGCCACGGCGTCGAAGCCCAGCGCCAGCGCCTTGGCCGACAGCGCCGAGAACTTGATCCGCTGGTTGCAACGAACGCACGGATTGGGCGTCTCGCCACGCGCGTAGGACGACACGAAGTCGTCGATCACCTCGGCGTCGAACCTTTCGGCGAAATCCCAGACGTAGAAAGGGATTCCGAGGACGTCGGCGACCCGGCGCGCGTCGGAGGCGTCTTCTTTGGAGCAGCAGCCGCGTGACCCGGTGCGCAGCGTGCCGGGCGCCGCTGAGAGCGCCAGATGGACGCCGACCACCTCGTGCCCGGCGTCGACCATGCGGGCGGCGGCCACCGAGGAGTCCACACCGCCGCTCATCGCAGCGAGGACCTTCACCTAGGAGGCCCCCGTGGCGGCCAGGGCGGCCCTGCGGGCGCGGTCCACCGCACCGGGCAGCACCCGCAACAGCGCGTCGACGTCCGCGTCGACGCTGCTGTGGCCCAAGGAGAACCGCAGCGATCCCCGGGCGCCGGCCGGGTCTGCGCCCATCGCGAGCAGCACGTGCGACGGCTGCGCGACACCGGCCGTGCACGCCGACCCCGTAGAACACTCGATCCCGTTGGCGTCCAACAGCATCAGCAGCGCATCGCCTTCGCAGCCGCGAAAGGTGAAGTGCGCGTTTCCGGGTAGCCGCAGCGGGTCGCGGGCGCCGTTGAGTGTGACGTCGTCGACGGAAGCCAACACGCCCTCGACCAGCCGGTCCCGCAGCGCCCGCAGCCGCACGCCCTGGGACTGCAGTCCGTCCACCGCGATCCGGAGCGCTGCCGCCATCCCGACGGCGCCGGCGACATCGGGTGTACCGGAGCGGATGTCGCGCTCCTGACCACCGCCGTGCGCCAGCGGCACGCAGGCCACGTCGCGGCGCAGCAGCAACGCACCCACGCCGGCGGGCCCGCCGAACTTGTGCGCGGTCAGGCTGATCGCCGACAGCGCGCCGGCGGAGAAGTCGACGGGCAGCTGGCCGACGGCCTGCACGGCGTCGCTGTGCATCGGGACACCGAATTCCGCGGCGACGGCGGCGAGCTCGGCGACGGGCAACACGGTGCCGACCTCGTTGTTGGCCCACATCGCCGTCACCAGCGCAACGTCGTCGTGGGTCTGCAGCACCTCGCGCAGCGCGGCCGCCGCGACCGACCCGTCGGGGGCCGTGGGGAGCCGGGTCACCCGGGCGCCCTCGTGTTCGACGAGCCAGTTCACCGCGTCCAGAACGGCGTGGTGTTCGACCTCGGTGGTCACGATGCGACGGTGGCGCGGGTCGGCGTCGCGCCGGGCCCAGTAGACGCCCTTGACGGCGAGATTGTCGCTCTCGGTGCCGCCCGCGGTGAAGATCACCTCCGAGGGCCGCGCGCCCAGCCGGTCGGCGATGAGCTCGCGGGATTCCTCGATCCGCCGCCGCGCCACCCGCCCGCTGGTGTGCAGCGAGGACGCGTTGCCCACCGCGCCGAGCACGGCCGTCATCGCCTCGACGGCCGCGGGGTGCATCGGGGTGGTGGCAGCGTGATCCAGGTAGACCATGACGCGCCCCACGTTACCTGCCCGCTCAGCGGCCCCACACTGCGCAGCGGGCCGCGGCGTCAGGCCACCAGCACGTGTCCGACACCCTGATGCCGGGACACTCCCACGGCCACCGCGGACTGGCAGCGGCCGGCCAGGTCGCGCCGGTCGGTGCGCGGCAGCTGCAGGGCTTCGACCTGCACCCGCGCCAGCGTGCGCCGCACGGTGAGCAACCGGCGGATCGAGCGTGGCAAGGTCTCGTCGCCAACGAAGGCCGGCACGGTCGAAACGCTGCCGTCGGGGTGGTGGTAGGTCAGCCGCAGCGGCTGCGCCGGGCGGCCGGCGTCGATGGCGGCCTGGAACATCGCGGGATAGAAGGACCCGCGGCCGCGGTGCGATCCCCGAGGGCGTCCGCACCAGGTGGTGCCCTCGGGGAAGGCCACCACCGTCTGGCCCGCACGCAGCCGCCCGGCGACGGCGTCGACCACCGCGGGCAGGCGCCTCAGGCTGGACCGGTCGATCGGGATGACCTTCAGGATTCGGGCCACCACTCCCGTCCCGCGCCCGGTGAACATGTCGGCGCGGGCCACGAAAGACCCGGGCAACACCGACCCGATGGCAAAGACGTCCAGCCACGACGTGTGGGAGCTGACCACCAGCACGCCGCGCAGATTGCGGATCGGGTTGCCCGACACCGCGATCCGCACCCCGAAGCAGCGCAGCACCGATCGGCAGTAGAGGCGCTGGATGCGCGTGCGGCCCGGCAGGGGCACCGCCAGCAACGGCAGCCCCGGCGCCAACAGGAACGCCAGCGCGCAGCGCAGCGCCACCCGCAGCGCCACCCGCACGCGGGACTCGTCATCGGTGTTGTCCTGGCAGACACAGCTGGCGTCGCACTTGTTGTGGGGCAGCCAGGCGTGGGCCGCGGCGGGAATCACCGCCGGTCACCGGCCGGGTCGGAGGTCAGCTGGGAGGCCGCCGAGACCGACCGCAGTCTTCGCAGGTACCGGGTGTCGGCGCGCCGCTTGTCCAGCAGGACGCAGAAGTCGCCGACGCCGAAGGCCGGATCGTGGGCGGGTTCACCGCAGACCTGGGCGCCCAGCCGCAGGTAGCCACGCAGCAGGGCGGGAACCGACGACCGGGCCGGTGCGGGGATGTCGTCGAGGGCACGGCCGTCGACGATCACCGGCCGGTGCGGGTGCACCCGGTACCGCGATGGTGCGGCATGACGGCTCAGGATGACATCGCGGACGTCGCGCAGAAGGCTGCCCGGCGCCTCATCGCCGGACTCGCCGCCGATCGGCACCGACACACATCCGGTGACGTGGTCGTAGTCGTAGCGATCCAGGTAGGCGAGGATGCCGGCCCACATCAACAGCACCACGGCGCCGTTGCGGTGGCCGTCGCGCACCACTGCGCGGCCCATCTCCACCAGTGACGCCCGCAGCGGGTCGAAGGCGCGCAGGTCGAACTCCGTCTCGGTGTAGAGCCCGCCGGCCGCGATCGCTCCCGCCGGCGCCAGCATCCGGTAGCAGCCCACCAGTTCGCCGCTGTCGTCGTCGCGGACCAGCAGGTGGTCGCAGAACTCGTCGAACCGGTCGACGTCGCGGCGTTCGCCGCCGCCGGCCGGCAGGGCGAAGCCGGGGGTGCTGCTGAACACGTCGTAGCGGAGCCGCTGGGCCGCCTCGATCATGCCGGAGTCGGTGGACAGCAGCAGGGAGTAGCGCGGGCCGGCCGGCGCGCTCGCCGCGACGCCGTCCGGTGTGTCGCTGGGTATGAGGACCGAAGCAATGCTCATGGGATGACCGTGTCGCACCCGTTCGGCGAATCGGCATCGGCGCGCTGACGTGTCGGTGCACGTCAGATGACGAAATGCACGCAGGCGGGGCGATCGGCACCACGGCACGGGCACACTGACGCCAACCGGGGGTGGCGGTGCGGGCAGAGGCGAAAGCCCCCGACACGCCGGGTGTGCGGGGACTTTCGCGTCTGGTGGAAGGGGAAATTCAGTCCTTGCGGGCCTTGACCGCCTCCGTCAGCTGGGGCGCCACCTTGAACAGGTCGCCGATGATCCCGTAGTCGGCGATCTCGAAGATGGGCGCCTCTTCGTCCTTGTTGACGGCGACGATGGTCTTCGACGTCTGCATGCCGGCACGGTGCTGGATCGCCCCGGAGATGCCCAGCGCGATGTAGAGCTGCGGGGACACCGTCTTGCCGGTCTGGCCGACCTGGAACTGGCCCGGGTAGTAGCCGGAGTCCACCGCGGCGCGAGACGCCCCGACGGCCGCGCCCAGCGCGTCGGCGAGGTCTTCGACCACGCTGAAGTTCTCGGCGCTGCCGACACCGCGACCCCCGGAGACCACGATGGTGGCCTCGGTCAGCTCCGGGCGGTCACCGGCGACCGCGGGCTCGCGGGTGGTGATCTTGGTGACGTTGTCGGCGGCAGCGGGCACCTCCACACTGACCTGCTCGCCCGCCCCGGCCTGAGGCTGCGCCTCGATCGCGCCGGCGCGCACCGTGATCACCGGGGTGTCGCCGTTGGCTTGCGCCTCGACGGTGAACGCGCCGCCGAAGATGGAGTGGACGGCCTTGTTGCCCTGCTTGACCTCGACCACATCGACCAGCAGACCCGACCCGATCCGGGCGGCGAGGCGGCCCGCGATCTCCTTGCCGTCGGCGTTGGCGCACAGCAGCACCGCGGCCGGGGTGGCCGATTCGGCCAGCGACGCCAGCACATCGACGTACGGCGTGATCAGGTAGTTGTCGGCGTCGTCGGACTCGGCGACGTAGACCTTGGCGGCGCCGGCCTCCTTGAGCCCGTCGACGAGCAGATCGGCCGTCCCCGGCTTGCCGATGACGACAGCGGCCGGCTCGCCCAGAACCCGGGCGGCGGTGATCAGTTCGGCGGTGACCTTCTTCAACGCGCCTTCGGCGTGCTCGACGAGCACCAGTACTTCAGCCATGGGTTATTCGCTCTTCTCGTGTCGGGGCTTCTCGTGTCGGGGTTTCTCGTGTTCGCAATGTGCGCTCGAGCTAGATGATCTTCTGGGCGACCAGGTACTGGGCGATCTGGTTGCCGCCCTCACCCTCGTCGGTGACCTTCTCACCCGCGGTCTTGGGCGGCCTCGGCGTCGAGGAGAGCACGGTCGACCCGGCGGCGGCCAGCCCGACCTCGTCGGCCTCGACCCCGATCTCGGCCAGAGTCAACACCGTGACCTCTTTCTTCTTGGCGGCCATGATGCCTTTGAAGGACGGGAACCGAGGCTCGTTGATCTTCTCGGCCACGCTCACCACGGCGGGCAACGTCGCCTCGAGGGTGAACACCCCGTCGTCGGTCTCCCGCTCGCCGGTGATCTTGCCGTCCTCGATGGACAGCTTGCGCAGGTGGGTGAGCTGTGGGAGCCCGAGATACTCGGCGATGATGGCCGGCACGGCGCCGCCGGAGCCGTCGGTCGACTCGTTTCCGGCGATGACGAGTTCAGTGCCCTCGATGGTGCCCAGCGCGCGGGCCAGCGCCCACGCGGTCTGCACGACGCAGGATCCGTGCATGCCGTCGTCCTTGAGGTGCACGGCCTTGTCGGCGCCCATCGACAGGGCCTTGCGGATTGCATCGGAGGCGCGCTCGGGGCCGGCGGTCAGGACGGTCACCGAACCGTCCCCGCCTTCGCGCTCGCGGATCTGCAGCGCCTCCTCCACAGCCTTCTCGTTGATCTCGTCCAGCACCGCGTCGGCGGCCTCGCGGTCCAGCGTGTAGTCGCCGTCGGTCAGCTTGCGCTCCGACCAGGTGTCTGGAACCTGCTTGATCAGGACCACGATGTTCGTCATGAGTGTGGTTCGTCCTCCTCGAAGGGGCCCGCAGCACTCGGCTACGCGACCTCGGTACGCGATTCGCAACGCACGGCATTGTTACCACCCGGTAGCTTTGTGCGCTCTGTCTGCCCACCATAGCGGGTGGTCGTGTGCGTTCCCGAGGGCTGTCCGCCCTCTGAAAGTCTCCGAAAGCCCGGGCGCCCGCTTGGCGGTTCGCGAATCAGACACTTCGCGTTAGCCTGCCTATGCAATGAACACCTCCGTCCCCGACGTTTCCCCGCATCTGTCCGGCGCCGCCGCGCCGGGCAGCGATGCGGGGGTTGCGGCGGCGTTGACGCTGACGGGCGAACGCACCATCCCCGACCTGGAGATCGAGAACTACTGGTTTCGCCGCCACCAGGTGGTCTACCGGCGGTTCGCGCCGCTGTGCGCGGGCCGCGAGGTGCTCGAGGCCGGGTGCGGCGAGGGGTACGGCGCCGACCTGATCGCCGGCGTCGCCCGCCGGGTCGTCGCGGTCGACTACGACGAGGCCGCGGTGGCCCACGTCCGCAGCCGTTACCCCCGCGTGGAGGTCATGCAGGCCAACCTGGCCCGGCTGCCGCTGCCCGACGCGTCGATCGATGTGGTGGTCAACTTCCAGGTCATCGAACACCTCTGGGACCAGGGCCAGTTCGTGGCCGAGTGCGCCCGGGTGCTGCGCCCCTCGGGGCGGCTGATGATGTCCACGCCCAACCGGATCACTTTCTCCCCGGGCCGCGACACCCCGGTCAATCCGTTCCACACCCGTGAGCTCAACGCCGCCGAGCTGGCCGAACTGCTGGTGGCCGGCGGTTTCGCCGAACCGGCGGTCAGCGGCGTGTTCCACGGCCCACGGCTGCGCGAGATGGACGCCCGCCACGGCGGCTCCATCATCGACGCGCAGATCGAGCGGGCAATGGCCGCCGACCCCGGGGCACCGTGGCCGCCGCAGCTGGCGGCCGACGTCGCCGCGGTCACCACCGACGACTTCGACCTGGTGGAAGCCGGGGACGGCCGCGACATCGACGACAGTTTGGACCTCGTCGCGATCGCGGTGCGGCCATGAGTGCGGTCGCACGCCCGGTGCCGGGCATGTTCACCCTGGTGCTGCACACGCACCTGCCGTGGCTGGCCCACCACGGCCGCTGGCCGGTGGGCGAGGAGTGGCTCTACCAGTCGTGGGCGGCGTCCTACCTTCCGCTGATGCGGGTGCTGCGCACGCTGGCCGACGAGGACCGCCGCGGGTTGCTGACCCTGGGCGTCACCCCGGTGGTCAACGCCCAGCTGGACGACCCGTACTGCCTCGACGGCATGCATCATTGGCTGGCCAACTGGCGGCTGCGGGCGTCGGAAGCAGCCGCAGCGGCCGCCAGCGTGCGCTTCGGGCCGCGGTCGAAGTCGGCCGAATACCAGGCATGCTCGCCGGAAGCGTTGCGCACGTTAGGGATTCGTGAGTGTGCCGAGGCGGACCGGGCGCTGGACGAGTTCGCCACGCTGTGGCGCCACGGCGGCAGCCCGCTGTTGCGCGGCCTGATCGACGCGGGCACGGTGGAGTTGCTCGGCGGCCCGCTGGCCCACCCCTTCCAGCCGTTGCTCACCCCGCGGCTGCGCGAGTTCGCACTGCGCGAGGGCCTGGCCGACGCACGGCAGCGGCTGGGGGCGCGAAACGCACACGGTCCGACCGGCATCTGGGCGCCCGAGTGCGCCTACGCCCCGGGCCTGGAATCCGACTACGCCGCCGCGGGTGTCACCCACTTCATGGTCGACGGCCCGTCGCTGCACGGCGACACCGCGCTGGGCCGGCCCGTCGGCGGGTCCGGCGTGGTGGCCTTCGGTCGCGACCTTCAGGTCAGCTACCGGGTGTGGTCGCCGAAGTCCGGCTACCCGGGCCATGCCGCCTACCGCGACTTCCACACCTACCACCACCTCACCGGGCTCAAACCGGCCCGGGTGACCGGCCGCAACGTGGACTCGGCAGCCAAGGCGCCCTACGACCCCGAGCGCGCCGACCGGGCGGTCGACGTCCACGTCGCCGACTTCGTCGAGGTGGTCCGCAACCGGCTGGCCACGGAGTCCGAGCGCATCGGGCGCCCGGCGCACGTCGTGGCGGCTTTCGACACCGAACTGTTCGGCCACTGGTGGTACGAGGGCCCGACGTGGCTGGCGCGGGTGTTGCGAGCCCTGCCCGCGTCCGGTGTGCGGGTGGGCACCCTGCACGACGCACTCACCGGCGGATTCGTCGGCGACCCGGTCGACCTGCCCGCCGGCTCCTGGGGTTCGGGCAAGGACTGGCAGGTGTGGGCCGGGGAGCAGGTGGCCGACCTGGTCAGGCTCAACACCGAGGTGGTCGACACCGCGCTGACCACCGTCGACAAGGCGTTGTCGCAGGCCGTGCCGCTGGACGGCCCGATCGCCCGTGACCGCGTGGCCGACCAGATCCTGCGCGAGACCCTGCTCACCGTCTCCAGCGATTGGCCGTTCATGGTGAGCAAGGACTCGGCGGCCGACTATGCGCGCTACCGCGCTCACCTGCACGCGCACGCCGCCCGGGAGATCGCGGACGCGCTGGCATCGGGCCGGCGCGACACCGCCGAGCGACTCGCCGACGGGTGGAACCGGGCCGACGGGCTGTTCGGCGCGCTGGATGCGCGGAGGCTGCCCCGGTGAGGGCTTCGGCTCGGCGGGACGGCACGGCGGCCGAGTGAAGATCCTGATGGTGTCGTGGGAGTACCCGCCGGTGGTGGTCGGCGGCCTCGGCCGGCATGTGCACCATCTGTCGACCGCGCTGGCCGAAGCCGGTCATGACGTCGTGGTCCTGTGCCGGCGCCCCTCGGGCACCGATCCCAGCACGCACCCGACGTCCGACGAGATCGACGAGGGCGTCCGCGTGATCGCGGCCGCGCAGGACCCGCACGAGTTCGGCTTCGGCACCGACATGATGGCCTGGACCCTGGCGATGGGCCACGCGATGGTCCGAGCCGGGATGGTCATCAAACGCCACGACACCGACCGGCCGTGGCGCCCCGACGTCGTGCACGCACACGACTGGCTGGTCGCCCATCCGGCCATCGCACTGGCCCAGTTCTACGACGTGCCAATGGTTTCCACGATTCACGCCACCGAGGCCGGGCGTCATTCGGGCTGGGTGTCCGGATCGATCAGCCGGCAGGTGCATGCGATCGAGTCGTGGCTGGTGCGCGAATCCGATTCGCTGATCACGTGTTCGGCGTCGATGGGCGAGGAGATCACCGAGCTGTTCGGACCCGGCCTGGCCGGCATCACCGTGATCCGCAACGGCATCGACGTGACGCGCTGGCCGTTCGCGCCGCGCCGGCCGCGCACCGGGCCGGCCGAACTGCTCTACCTGGGCCGCCTGGAATACGAGAAGGGCGTGCACGACATCATCGCCGCCCTGCCGCGGATCAGGCGCAGCCACCCGGGTACCAGCCTGACCGTCGCCGGGACCGGAACCCGCCAGAACCGGCTCGTCGAGCAGGCCCGAAAGCATCGGGTGCTCAGGTCGACCCGGTTCGTCGGGCACCTCGGCCACCCCGAGTTGCTGGCAGCGCTGCACCGGGCCGACGCCGCGGTGCTGCCCAGTCACTACGAACCGTTCGGGATCGTCGCCCTGGAAGCCGCCGCGGCCGGCGCCCCGCTGGTGACCACGAACATCGGGGGGCTGGGCGAGGCCGTGATCAACGGCACAACCGGGGTGTCGTGCGCGCCGCGCGACGTGGCGGGTCTGGCGTCGGCGGTGCGCAGCGTGCTCGACGATCCGGTCGCCGCGCAGCGGCGCGCCCGCGCCGCCCGCGAGCGACTGACCTCGGACTTCTCCTGGCAGACGGTGGCCGAGCAGACCGCGCAGGTGTATCTGGCGGCCAAACGCGGCGAACGCCAGCCGCGGCCCCGGCTGCCGATCGTCGAACACGCCCTTCCCGATCGCTGAAGCCCGATCGCTGAAGCCCGATCGCCGAAGCCCGATCGCCGAAGCCCGGTCGCCGAAGCCCGATCGTTGGCTACCGTCGAGGGATGGCCCTGGAATTTTCGAGCGTGGTCGATGCGCCGCGCGATGACGTCTTCGCCTGGTACGCCAGGCCGGGCGCGTTCGAACGCCTCTCGCCGCCGTGGCAGCCGATGCGGCTCGTCGCCGAATCCACGTCGCTCAAAGACGGGCGCGCCGAGCTGGCGCTGCCCGGCGGGCTGCGCTGGATCGCCGTGCACCAACCCGACGGCTACGACCCGCCGCGGCGTTTCGTCGACACCGTCGGCGGCGACGGGCTGGCCTCGCTGCCGGCGCGGGTCGCCGTGCGGTGGCGACACGTTCACGAATTCGAGGACCTCGGCGCGCGGACCCGGGTGGTCGACCGGGTCGAGACGCCGGTGCCGGGCGCGGCCCTGCGCGAGATGTTCGCCTACCGGTACCGGCAGCTGGCCGACGACCTCGCGGCCCACCGCGTGGCGAGCGAGCACGGTCTGGCGCCGCTGACCGTCGCCGTCACCGGCTCCTCGGGGCTGGTCGGTTCGGCGTTGACGGCCTTTCTGAGCACCGGTGGCCATCGCGTCGTGCGGCTGGTGCGCGGCGTCCCGCGCTCCGGCGACGAGCGACGGTGGAACCCCGACGACCCCGCCCCCGACCTGCTCGCCGGGGTCGACACGGTGATCCACCTGGCCGGCGCCTCGATCGCCGGGCGGTTCACCGAAGCCCATCGGCGCGCGATCCGCGACAGCCGCATCGGCCCCACCCGCCGCCTGGCCGAACTCGCTGGCCGCACCGACCCCGCGCCCACCGCATTCGTCTCGGCATCGGCGATCGGCTACTACGGCTACGACCGTGCCGACGAGATCCTCACCGAAGACAGCGACCGCGGGGACGGGTTTTTGGCCGACGCCGTCGCCGACTGGGAGGCCGCCACCGCGCCGGCCGCGCAGGCCGGGCTGCGGGTGGTGCGGGTGCGCACCGGCATCGTGCAATCCCCGCGCGGCGGCACCCTGCGACTGCTGCGGCCGCTGTTTTCCGCCGGACTGGGCGGGCGGCTGGGCAGCGGCCGGCAGTGGCTGTCCTGGATCGGCATCGACGACCTGGTCGACGTGTACCACCGCGCGCTGTGGGACACCGCACTGACCGGACCGGTGAATGCGGTTGCACCGCAACCGGTTCGCAACGACGAGTACACGCGCACACTGGCCCGGGTGCTGCATCGCCCCGCGCTGCTGCCGGTCCCGGCGCTGGGCCCGCGACTGCTGCTGGGCGCGCAGGGCGCCCGCGAACTCGCGTGCGCCAGCCAGCGCGTGCTGCCCGGCACGCTCACCGCCTCCGGGCACCGGTTCCGCCAAGCAGGCCTCGATCAGGCCCTGCGTCACCTGCTTGGGCGCACCGGCTGAGCCGCTTCGACGTCCCCGCCCTCGACTGCCCGCCAGTTGAGGTCAGGGGGCGCCGTTGACGCTGGCCGAGAACGTGTCGACCGCCGCGCCGACGCTGCCGCTCCAGGGCTCGAAGCCGGCCTGGATGCTGCTCAGATGCCACGAGCTGTTCACCGACGACTCGTAGGTTTCGGTCTTGTCGATGAAATTCAACACGTTCATGTTGTTCCAGGACTGTATTGGGGTGTCCGCGACGTAGGACACCACCTGGTTTTGGCCGTTGTCGCCTTCCCACACCGCGAACTGCTTGCCGTCGATGGTGGCTTGGCCCACATCGGAGCCGACCGGCTGGATGGATCCGACATGGTTGAACCAGATCATGATCTCCTGATGGTTGACGCCATTCGTCACGTCGGTGGGATTCAGCCAGATGTCGTAGGACGCGTCGTAAGTTCCACTCTTCGGGTACGTGTAGGAGATGCTGCTGGTCGCGGTCTGGATCTGGCTCAACTGATCCGGCAGGGGGCTGTGGGGGGAAATGTTGTTGTAGGCCGCGCCCAGATAGACCGACGGGTAGGACAGCGGCGCTCCGTCGGTGGGAGCCGAGCCGGTCAAGCCGGTGATCGTGAATCCGGTGGAGCTGACGGCGATCGTCTGCCGCCCCGTCGGCGCCGTTGCCGAACAGCGGCCGCCCCGTCAGGTCTTTCACCGGCGAGAACCACGGCACCTCGGTGACCGCTTTCTCCACCGATCCCAGGCTGGAGGCGCTGGTCGCCTCGGCGCTCACGTACGCGCTTCGCGTTCCCTGCAGCGTCGCCATCCACTGGTCGTGAAACTGCGCTGCCGCCGAGCCCAGCGTCTGGAACTGCTGGGCGTGAGCGAAAAAGACTGCCGCGACGGCGCCCGACACCTCGTCGTGGGCAGCGCTCGCCACCGAGGTGGTCGAGGCCGCCGCGGCGCTGTAGGCGCAACGCAGCGACGATCCGATGTCGGCCGCCTGCGACGCCGACATCGCCACCAGTTCGGGTTCAAATACTGTGCACGACAAGGCGTCAGACAATAACGGCTGGCCGGGGACCGGTGATGAAAAATCGATGAAAAGCAATGCGAAAGACATGACCAGCCCGCGGCCCTCGGACACGGTCGGCTTTGCCGCCACGGCTCGGTTGCGCCCACGAGACCGTTGCTCGGGCCGGGGTCCAGGCTCCGATCGCGGCCTCGCTCCCCGTGGAAAACAACTCTGGCGCTGCATCGGCTAATTCATTAGGTTAATGTTTAAGTAACTGAATGACACGACGTCCGGCCCGCTGGCCGATCCACCAGCCCAACGTGGGGCCACGGTGTTGCTTTTTCCTCAGAGGGGGACATCGCGTGAACCTGAGCCGTCGGAACCGCAGGCTCACCCAGGTTGCCCAGCACGACGTCGCCACAGGCTCGTCGGTGGACGCCGTGGGCGCCGGCCCGTCCGCAGCACACGGAATCGCGCAGTTGGACGCTTGGCGGACCGGACTGCGGCAAGCGGTGCTCGCCGCGGTCACCGACTTCGTCACTGAGCGGTGCGCCGAGGAGCTGCCCCCATCGGGCCTCGACGTCGCCGGCGCGGTCCTGCTGCAGTTCCTCGACGGCGGCAAATGCCTGCGCTCGACGTTCATGTACCTGGGCTGGCTGTGCGGCGCACCGGAGGACGCCGCGGCCTTGTCGGCAACCGGCAGCCTGGAGTTGTTGCATGCGTTCGCCCTGCTCCAGGACGACGTGATGGACGATTCGGCGTCCCGGCGGGGCCGGCCCGCGGCACACGTCCAGTTCGCCGACTGGCATCGCGGACGCAGTCTGTCCGGCTCTTCGCGCCGCTTCGGGGAGTCGGCCGCGGTCCTGCTCGGCGACCTGTGTCTGATCTGGGCCGAACAGATGTTGCGGGACTGCGGACTCGCGGCCGACCAGTTGCAGCGGGCGTGGCCGCGCTACGACGCCATGCGCAGCGAGCTGGCCGTCGGCCAGTTCGCCGATCTGGCAAACGACCTGCGCGACCTGCCCACGATGGAGTCCGTGTTGACCGTCGCCCGGCTGAAGTCGGGCAACTACACGGTGCGCCGCCCGCTGGAGATCGGCGCCGCGATGGCCGGCTGCGATGAGCGCGTGCTGGAGGGACTCGGCGACTACGGTTGTGCCGTCGGCGAGGCGTTCCAGCTGCGCGACGACATCCTGGGCGTGTTCGGCGCCCCTACCGTGACGGGCAAACCCAGCGGTGGGGACCTGCTCGAACGCAAGGCGACCAGCGTCGTGGTCGCCGCCCACCAGCTGGCCGACGCTGCCACGCGCCGGCAGTTCCGGGAGCTGATGGGCGAGAACCGGCTCGACGCGTCCGCCGTCGAGCGCTGGCGCAACCTGATCCTGTCCACCGGAGCGGTGCAATGGATCGAGCAGCTGATCGCCGAGCGTGTCGCTGCGGCACGGAAAGCCCTGGACCACAGCGGGATCGGTGGCACAATCGGAGACGCGCTGGTCGGCATGGCCGGCGTGTGCACGCAGCGGGCGGCATGAGAGGCTCACCATGCGCATGATGCGGGGGCGCACCGACCACGTGGTCGTCGTCGGTGCCGGATTCGCCGGGCTTTCCGCGGCACTGCACCTGGCCGGGCGGGGTCGCGAGGTCACGGTCGTGGAAAAGCATCCCTGGCCGGGCGGGCGGGCCGGGCGGCGCGACATCGCCGGCTACCGGATCGACACCGGGCCGACGGTGCTCACCATGCCCGACATCATCGACGACGTGTTCGCCGCGGTCGGTGAAGACCGTTCGCAGCGGCTCGATCTGCAGCCGGTGGACCCGGCCTACCGGGCGATGTTCGCCGACGGCGCCGCCATCGACGTGCACACCGACGCCGATCGCATGACCGCAGCGGTGCGGGAGTTCGCCGGACCGCAGCAGGCGGCGGGCTACCGGCGCTTGCGGGACTGGCTGGACCGGCTGTACCGCACGGAGTTCGACGGCTTCATCTCCTCGAACTTCGACTCCCCGCTGTCGCTGCTCAACGTCCGCCTGGCCCAACTCGCGGCAATCGGCGGGTTCCGCCGGTGGGACACCATGGTCAAGCGCCACATCAGCGATCCGCGGCTGCGCCGGGTGTTCACCTTCCAGTCGCTCTACGCCGGTGTCGCGCCGAAACAGGCGCTGGCGGTCTATGCGGTGATCGCCTACATGGACACGGTCGCGGGGGTGTTCTTCCCCCGCGGCGGGGTGCGGGCTCTGCCCGACGCGCTGGCCGCGGCGGCCGCCGATGCTGGGGTGCGGTTCCGTTACGGTGCGGCCGTCACCGCGCTGGACCGCAGCGGCGACCGGATCACCGCGGTCCACACCACACGAGGCGAACGCATCGCCTGCGACGCCGCGGTGCTGACCACCGAGTTACCGCAGACCTACCAGTTGTTGGGCAGGCAGCCGCGAAGGCTGCTCGGACTGCGCGCGGCACCGTCGGCGGTGGTGCTGCACGTCGGCTGCCGCGCCGCACCCGCACCCGCACCGGCACACCACACCATCTTGTTCGGCAGCGCCTGGGATCAGACCTTCACCGACATCATCAACGACGGCCGGCTCATGACGGACCCTTCATTGTTGGTCACCCGCCCGACGGCCGGCGATCCGAGCCTGGCCCCCGACGGCCGCGACCTGCTCTATGTGCTGGCGCCGGCACCGAACCTGTCGCGCGGCAGTGTCGACTGGTCGGCGACCGGCGACAACTACGCTGACGGCCTGCTGGACATCGTGCAGGACAGGCTGCTGCCCGGCCTGCGCGAGGACGCCGAACTGCTGCACGTCGACACCCCCGCCGACTGGGCGCGCCAGGGCATGGTGGCCGGCACCCCCTTCGCCCTGGCTCACACGTTCGCACAGACGGGGCCGTTCCGGCCGGCCAACACCGTGCGCGGCATCGAGAACGCGGTGCTGGCCGGGTCGTCGACCGTGCCCGGCGTGGGGGTGCCCACTACGCTGATCTCGGGCCGGCTGGCCGCCGACCGTATCACCGGCACCTGGGGGCGGTCGGCGACAACTTTCGACCTGAAAGCGCGTCAACCATGATCCGCACCGAGCTCGACGCCGCCGGAATCACAGAACCCGGGCTGCGTGCGGCGTACCGCCGATGCCGCCAGATCGCCGCCGAACACGGCCGCACCTATTTTCTGGCCACCCGGCTACTCGCCCCGGACCAGCGCCCGGCGGTGCACGCGCTCTACGGCTTCGCCCGCCACGCCGACGACATCCTCGACGACCTCGATCCGGCCCTCGACGTCACCGCGCGTGCCGAGCGCCTGCAGCACCTCGCCGACCGGTTCTTCGCCGGCGGCGACCATCGCGACGAACCGGTGCTGGCCGCGGCCGACGACACCGTGCGCCGCTACGGAATCCCGGCGGACCTGTTCGAGGACTTTCTCGCCTCGATGCGCATGGACCTGACCGTCACCGACTACCCCGACCGGACCGCTCTGAACCGCTACATGCGCGGCTCGGCGGAGGTCATCGGGCTGCAGATGCTTCCGGTGCTCGGCACGGTGGTTCCCACCGATGAGGCAGCCCCGTACGCCGCGGCACTGGGCCGCGCCTTCCAGCTCACCAACTTCCTGCGCGACGTCGACGAGGATCTGCGGCGTGGGCGCGTCTACCTGCCCGCCGACGAACTCGCCGCCCACGGCGTCGACCGGGAACTGCTGATGTGGTGTCACGACCACCACCACACCGACCCGCGGGTGCGGGCGGCCCTGGCGGCGCAGCACGACGTCACCCGCGACATCTACCGGTTCGCCGCCGACGGCATCGCAGTGCTGCAACCGCGTTCGCGACCCTGTGTCACGACCGCGCTGACGCTGTATTCTGAGATACTCGATTGCATTGAAAGCAGTGACTTCTCGGTGTTCAGCCGGCGCGCCACCGTCGGCACCACGCGACGGCTTCAGGTCGCCGGTGGGGGGCTGTTGCGGTCATGGCGCGCCCGGCTGGCCCGCCCCGAGTACCGCAGGCGCGGCGCTGCATGAGCGAGCGCTGGCAATACCTGATCCTGCTGGGCCTGTGCCTGGCCATCACCGCGCCGCTGGAGTTCTTCGGCGCCGGCGTCTACCGCCGGCCCCGCCGGGTCGTTCGGGCGGTGGCCCCGGTCGCCGCGGTGTTCCTCGTCTGGGACGCGATCGCGATCGCCGCCGGCGTGTGGACGTACAACGGCCGCTACCTCAGCGGCGTGTACCTCCCGTTGCGGGTGCCCCTGGAGGAGGCGCTGTTCTTCGTGGTGATCCCACTGTGCGCGTTGCTGACCTACAACGCGGTCACCACCATCCTCGACCGCGGCAGGCGCCGATGACCGGGCTGGGCTACACCTTGCCGGCCGTGGTGGCGGTGGTCCTCGTCGTGGCGCTGGAGTTCGGGCTGCTGCACACCGGGCTGTTCCGGCGGCCGGCCTACTGGTGGTCGATGCTGATCGTGCTCGGGTTCCAGATACCGGTCGACGGTTGGCTGACCAAGCTGCGCGCACCCATTGTGATCTACGACCAGCACCAGACCAGCGGCCTGCGATTCCCCTTCGACATCCCGGTCGAGGATTTCCTGTTCGGCTTCGCGCTGGTCACCGCGGTGCTGCTGCTGTGGGAGGGCCGACGTGCGCGTCGCTAGGGCGGGCCTGCCGCGCAGCGAGGTGCCCGGCGCCTTCGACGTCGGCGCGCCCGCCTACGACCGGTTGGTCGGTGCCAACCCGGGCTACCACGCAAACCTGCGGCGATCGGCGGACCGCATGCGAATACCTTTCCGCGGCAAGGGTTTACGGCTGCTCGACGCAGGCTGCGGCACCGGTGCCTCGACGGCCGCGCTGCTGGCGGTGGCCCCTGAGGCCGAGATCGTCGCCGTCGACGCCGCGGGCGGCATGCTGGAGGCGGCGCGGGCCAAACCGTGGCCGCCGACGGTGCGGTTCGTGCACTCACGCATCGAAGACCTGGCCGAGCACGGCGGCAGCGACGTCCGGGGCCCGTTCGACGGCATCCTGGCTGCCTACCTGCTGCGCAATCTCGCCGACCCGGACGGTCAACTGCGGGATTTTCGGGCCCTGCTGCGCCCGGGCGGAACCCTGGCCGTGCACGAATACTCGGTGCGCGACTCACGGGCCGCGACGAGGATCTGGCACGCGGTGTGCTGGGGCATCATCATCCCCTCCGGCTGGTGGCGGACCCGCGACACCACGCTGTACCGGCATCTGTGGCGCAGCGTGCTGGCGTTCGACGGTGCGGCACGCTTCCGGGCCCGGATGCTCGACGCCGGCCTCACCGACGTGCACAGCGAGACCATGCCGGGCTGGGAGACCGACATCGTGCACACTTTCCTGGGACACGCGCCAACGAAGGACGCGAAGCAATGACCGACCGCCGCCGCCACCTCCACCCCGCCCGGCCCGGGCTTCCGGACGCGAGCGGTCTGCCGTCGCGGCCGCGCGCCGTCGTCGTGGGCGCGGGCATCGCCGGGCTGACGGCCGCCACCGGGCTGGCCGAACGGGGCGTCGCGGTGGACCTCGTGGAGGGCCGGCACTACCTCGGCGGCCGGGTCGGCGGCTGGACCGAACACGACGGCGACACCCCGCTGCCGATGAACCGCGGATTCCACGCCTTCTTCCGTCAGTACTACAACCTGCGGGCCCTGCTGCGCCGCGTCGACCCGACGCTGCGCATGCTCACCCCCGTCGCGGACTATCCCCTCATCGACGGTGCCGGTCGGCGCGACACCTTCCGTGGGCTGCCGCAGACCCCGCCATGGAACGCACTGGCGTTCGCGTTGCGCAGCCCGACATTCCGGCTCGCCGACCTGGCCCGCATCGACGTCCGCGCCGCCGCGCCGCTGGCGGCCGTGTCGGTGCCCGAGATCTACCAGCGGCTCGACCACGTCGACGCCGACACCTTCCTCAAAGACATCAATTTCCCCGAGTCGGCACGTCACCTCGCGTTCGAGGTGTTCTCGCGCAGCTTCTTCGCCGAACCGGCACAGCTGTCGGCCGCCGAGCTGGCCACGATGTTCCACATCTACTTCCTCGGCTCCAGCGAGGGCCTGATCTTCGACGTGGCCGCCGAGAACTTCGACGCCGGCCTGTGGAACCCCCTGCGCGCCCACCTCGGCGAGCATGGCGTTCGGGTGCATCTGGGCACGCCGGTCTCACAGGTGGAACCCGTTGCGGGCGAAGGGTTTCGCGTGTACACCGACGCCGGCGATCAGCTGGACGCCGATGCTGTGGTGCTGGCGCTGGACGTGGACGGCCTGCGACACGTCGTGGACGCCTCACCGGGTCTCGGCGACGAGCTGTGGCGCTCCCGCGTCAGCGGGCTGCGCACCGCGCCGCCCTTCGTGGTACACCGGCTCTGGCTGGACCGGCCCGTTTGCGCCGATCGGCCCGCCTTTCTGGGCACCGCCGGTCACAAGCCCCTCGACAACATCAGCGTGCTGGAGCGCTACGAACACGAGGCCGCCGACTGGGCCCGCCGCAACCGCGGCTCGGTCGTCGAACTGCACGCCTATGCGACACACTCGGAGTCCACAGCCGGCGCCGTGCAGCAGCTGCACGCCCTCTACCCCGAGACCGCGGCGGCGCGGGTGCGCCACGAGCGCGTGCTCCGGCGCGGCGACTGCCCGCTGTTCGCGCCGGGCACCTACCAGTGCCGGCCGGCGGTGGTGACGCCGCAGCCGGGGCTGGTGCTGGCCGGCGACGGTATCCGGACCGACCTGCCGGTGGCGCTGATGGAACGGGCGGCCACCACCGGCTGGCAAGCCGCCAACCATCTGCTCGGGCGGTGGGGGCTCGCCGGTCACCAGTTGTGCACGGTTCCCATCCGCGGGCGATCGGCGGTGTTGCGGTCACTGGCCGCCCGCGCAGGGCGCCGACCGTGAGCACCGCCGACCGCCCGCGCTGGCGCTGGCCCAAAGACTGGCCCCTGCAGATGGTTCCGCGGGTGGCATGGACTACGCAGCAACCGACCTACCGCGAGGCCCGGCCGGCCGTCATCGAGGCCGCACTGCAGCGCTCGCAACGCAAGCCGACCGGCAACTGGTTCGTGTTCGCGGGCAGCCGCGACGTGCGCGCCGGCCGGCCGCTGGGAGCGCGTGTCGCCGGGCGCGAACTCGTCGCCTGGCGCGACCGACAGGGCGGGCTGCGGGTCGGTCCCGGAGGGTGCCCGCATCTGGGCGCCGACCTTGCCACCGGAATCGTGCGCGACGGTGTCTTGTTCTGTCGCTGGCACGGCCTGGCCCTCGACGGCGACGGCTGCGAATTCGGTTGGCGCCCTCTGCCCGCCTACGACGACGGTGTGCTGGCGTGGGTGCGGATGGACGCCGTCGGCGGCGAGGCGCCGCTGGACGCGCCGGTGGTCCCGGCGAGGCCGGCCGGCGCCACGCTGGCGGCCGTCACCCGCCTGCACGGCAGCTGCGAACCGTGCGACGTCATCGCCAACCGGCTCGACCCGTGGCACGGCGCCTGGTTTCACCCCTATTCGTTCACCCGGCTGGAGGTGCTCGCCACCCCGACCGAGGAGGACGACCGCTTCCTGGTGTCGGTGACCTTCCGGATGGGCCGCTTCGGTGTGCCGGTGATCGCGGAATTCACCACCCCCGATGCGCGCACCGTGCTGATGCGCATCATCGAAGGTGAAGGAACGGGCAGCGTGGTCGAAACCCACGCCACCCCAACCGGTCCCGGGCCGGACGGGCGGCCCGGTGTCGCGGTGCTCGAGGCCACCGTCGCGACGTCACAACGCCCCGGGTTTGCGGTCGCGCGCCACGCCGCCCCGCTGGTCACGCCGCTGATACGCTACGCCTCCGCCCGGCTGTGGCGCGACGACATGGTCTACGCCGCACGCCGCTATCGGGTGCGCACGGACGGTCGATGAAGAACACCTGTGCCGCGGTCGTGGCCGCTACCGCGGGCGCACACTGCGGGCCGCATTAGGTCTTTGGCCGAGTGCGCCGATACCCTGGTACCTCTGATGAAGGATGCGGGTAGGTGAGCAGGCGGCGCGCACTCGATCCACCGCCCCCACGGGTCGAGCTGGAGAAGTGCCTGTCGGCCGATCTGCGGGCGATCACCGCCCAGTCCGACCGGATAGGCCGCCACTTCGCGCGGACGAACGACGTGAACAGCAATGATTTTCACGCCCTCCTGCACATCATGGTGTCCGAGACCGCGGGCAGTCCGCTGACGTTGGCGCAGCTGGGTCAGCGCATGGATGTCTCACCCGCGGCGATCACCTACCTCGTCGACCGGATGATCGAATCGGGCCACATCCGGCGCGAAGCCGACCCGCAGGACCGTCGCAAGTGGCTCCTGCGCTACGAGAACAGCGGCATGGAGCTGGCCCGCGAGTTCTTCACGCCCCTCGGTAAGCATCTGTCCCACGCGCTGGCCGAGCTGAGCGACGACGACCTGCGTGCCGCGCACCGGGTCTTCTCCGCGATGATCGACGCGATGGTCAGTTTCGAAGACGAGCTCGCTCCGGAACCGACGAAAGGGTCAGCCGACGTCAGGCGAGAGGCTGCGACCCCGCGACGGCGGCAGGGCAGCTCGCGGTAGACCCGGCGGAACCCCGCGCAGTAGGCGCTGTTCGATCACGTCCGCGCCGTGCGCCACCCCCCCGGTCGCGGCAAAGCCCGCGGAAACCCGGCGCGCGCCGTCGGCCATCGTGATCGTCGTGCGCACCGCCTCCCGCAGCCGCGCGGCGGTAAGCCTCTTCGCCGGCAGCCGGATGCCGCAGCCGGCCATCTGCACCCGGCGCGCGACCTCGGCCTGGTCGCGGGCGAAGGGCACCACGCAGACCGGGACACCGCGATCGAGGGACTTGACGGTGGTGCCCATCCCCCCGTGTGTGACGGCGCAGACGGCGCGGTCGAGGGCCACACCGTGGCTCAGGAACCGGCACACCGTGGCGTTGGGCGACCGCGGCAGTCCCGCCGGCACGCCGGCGGGAAAAGTCACGACCACGTGAACCGGCTCGCCGGCCAACGCCTGCACGGCGATACGACCGAGCCGGGCGTCGGCCTGGGCGATCGAGGAGGTGCTGACCAGCACGATCGGGCGGTCGATGGCGGTCAACCAGTCCGGCACGGCCACCGGCGCGGGCTCGAACTCACAGGCGCCGAGGAAGTGCACCGCATCGCCCCAGTCGGGGTGGGGATACTCGAAGGGCTCGCCGCCGACGGCCAACATCAGCGGGGCGCGGCGCATCAGAGCGTCCACCGAGTCGACGGCCGGCACACCGAGGTCCGCGCGCACGGCGTTGACCCGCGGCATCACCCGGCGGTCGAAGAGGTAGGTCACGAACGGCCGCATCGAGGCGTCGCGGACGGCACCGAGAACACCGGGCAGCGGGCGTAGTCCGGGACCGAACGGCGGAGCGCCACGGGAGCGCAGATAGGGGGTGAACGGCGAGAACACCAGCCAGGGCACGCCGGTGGCTTCGGCCAGCGACATCGCTCCCCAGCAGTTCGCGTCGACGATGACCGCGTCGGGCCGTACGCTTTCGATTCCCCGGCGCAGATCCCCGACCTCGATGACCGCGCGCCGGCACAGGACGTCGATCGTTTCCCGCAGCACGTCCAAGGCGTTGCCCGCCAGCCAATCCCGCCCGGTGATGGTCTCGATCCGGGGGTCGACGGCCTCGGTCTGGATGCCGAGCCTGCGCATGGCCTCGACTTCGGTGGCCAGGGTGCGCAGATGGACCCGGTGGCCGCGGCCGGCCAGCTCGCGCAGCAGCGCGCCCATCGGGTAGAGGTGCCCCAGTGCGGGGGACCCGTAGGCCAGAATCACGGCCATGCGTGTTCCCGCCGTCAGGCGTCCGTCACACCGACGGTGCGCAGGGCACGCAGATCGGGCGCACCACAACAGTGCAAACACACCCGCAGCTCGTCGACAAACCGCTGCAGCCACGACGTCGCCGCCTCCGCGGACTCGATCGCCGCGGGCAGCAGCGGGCGGGCGATCGCCACCACGTCGGCACCCAGGACCAGGGACTTGGCCGCGTCCATGCCGGTGCGGATGCCCCCGGAGGCCACCAGCGGGATCTGGGGCAGCGCGGCGCGCACCTCACAGATCGCCTGCGCGGTGGGTATCCCCCAGTCGGCCAGGTCCGGGTAGCGCAGTTCGCCGTACCGGACCAACTGCTCGACCCGCGACCACGACGTACCGCCCGCGCCGGCCACGTCGATGGCGGCCACCGGCGGAACGCCGGAAAGCGCCAGCAGGTCGGCCACCGCTGCACCGCCGATGCCGTGGCCGACCTCCTTCAGCAGCACCGGATAGCCCAGCTGGCCGCTCAGGTCGTGCAGGCGGTCGAGCGAACCCGCGAAATCGGTGTCGCCGCCCCGCTGGATCGCCTCCTGTAGCGGATTGGTGTGCACCGCAAGCGCATTGGCTCCAACCCTGTCCAGCGCCGCGACGATGTCGGGCACCGTGTCCTTGGTCAGTTGCGCCAGGCCGATGTTGCCGAACAACAGCACGTCGGGGGCCACGTCGCGCACGGTGAAGCTTGCGGCGGCCCGCTCCCCCGACACGCTGTCGAGCATCACACGCTGCGACCCGAGCATCATGCCGATGCCGAGTCGCTGCGCGGCGGTGGCCAGATTGCGGTTGATGGTGCCCGACAGTTCGGCGCCGCCGGTCATGGCGCCGACCAGAACGGGCGCCCGCAACGGCGAGCCGAGGAATTCGGTGGAAAGGTCGATGTCGTCCAAATTGGTCTGAGTCAGTGCGTTGTAGGGTAGGCGGTAGCGCTCCAGACCCGTCGTGATGCCACGGTAGCCGACGTCTCCGTCGAGGCACACATCGATATGGCGCCGCTTGCGCGTGGTCATCTCACCGCGGTCTGTGCTCACGTGACATCCACGTCGGCGCCCGAGGCCTGCAGTTCGTCCAAAAACCTTCGCGTCGCCATGATCAGCGCGGTCAGCACCCGATGCCCGGCTATCAGGTCGTCGTCGGGCAGATCCGCCATGGCGGCGTAGGTATGCGCTGCCAGCGGGGTGAAGAACGCCTCGGCGACGTCGCGCCGCTCGGCGGAATACCGCAGGATGACCTTGCGCCGGTCGGACGGATCGGACTCGCGCCGGAAGTGACCCGAGTTGATCATCCGCTCGACGAGGTAGGTGATGGCCGCCGCGGAGAGGCCCATCTTGTGGCGCAGATCGCCCGATGTCAGCGGGTTTCCTTCGCCCTCGGCCACCAGTACGTGGACAAGGGCGCGAAAATCGCTGGGGTGCACCTGGTGTGCCGCCGCGAAAACCCTTCCCAACTGGTCGGATTCGGCCGCCAGGGCGCGCGCGTCGGCGGCGATCAGCGCTTCGAGTCCCATCCGTTTCGCGGTACTCCCATCCGGGTTCATCAGAAGGTCAGCGTACCGCGACGACGAATATTTGTTAAGTCGGTTAATGTTTAAGTTAGTGAAACTCACGGATTGGGGCACGCATTGGAACGCGGTGGCGGCCGCGACGACAGGCCGGAGGTCGTGGCTGCCCGGATTTGGCGCGGTGCTGCTGGGCGTCGGGTTCGTGGTGCTCGTCGGCGGCAACGCGGCGGCGGGTCAGGCGCCGCAGTCGGTGCCCGCCGGCTCCGACTCCGCCAAGGTCGCCGCCGTGGCCGGCCGGTTTCCCGGCGGTGACCGGGTGCCGCTGATCCTCGTCGTCACCCGCGCCGACGGCACACCGTTGGACGCCGCGAACCTGTCGGCGGCCCGCGCGGCCGGCGCCCGGATGCGGGCGGTCACCGTGCTGGTGGCCCTGGCCACCGGCCTGCTGGGCACCCGGATCGGGTTGTCGCAGACCGAGCAGTTCCGGGTCCGGGCGGACTCGGTGTCGGGATACGACGTCGTGGCCGCGCACTTCCCGGCTGGTCTGGTCAACCCGACGCTGGTCGTCGCGCCCGCCGCGCGGGCGCCGCAGGTGCACGCCGCCGTCGCCGCCACCCCCGGCATCGTCTCGGTCACCGAGTCCGCATCCGCGTCGGGACGCACGATGTGGTCGGTGGTGCTCGACGCCCCGCCGGCCTCCGATCGTGCCTTCACCATTGGTGCGGCGCTTCGTGATTCGACTCGCCGGACCGCTCCCGGCACCGTGGTGGGCGGGGCGGACGCCCAGGCCCTCGACGTCCGCGACGCAGCCACCCGCGACCGCACGGTGATCGTCCCGGCAATTCTGGCCGTGATCCTGGCAGTGCTCTACGTGCTGCTGCGTTCAGCGCTCGCGCCCCCGATCCTGCTGGGCGCCACGATCCTCGGCGCGCTGGCCGCCCTCGGCGCGGGCGGCTGGTCGGGCAGCCACGTCGTCGGATTCCCGGCGCTGGACAACAGCACACCGTTGTTCGCGTTTTTGTTCCTGGCCGCACTCGGCGTCGACTACACCATCTTCCTGGTCACCCGCGCCCGCGAGGAGGCCGCTGGGCACGGCGCACGCGAGGGCATGGTCCGCGCGGTGGCGGCGACGGGCGGCGTGATCACCAGCGCGGGAATCGTTCTGGCGGCTGTCTTCTGCGTACTGGCGGTGTTGCCGCTGATCGTGCTGACCCAGCTGGGCATCATCGTAGGGGTGGGCATCCTGCTCGACACGTTCGTCGTGCGCACCTTGGTTCTCCCCGCGCTGTTCGCCCTCGCCGGCGCGAACACCTGGTGGCCCACCGATCCACACCGTGCCGAAAGTGTTGAACCCCGACAAGAACGGAGCAGATCATGAACAGGTCGATACTGGCTGCCACCTCGCTGGCCGTCGCCGCCGCCGCCGGCACCGGAGGCATCGCCAGCCCGAAACGGGTGCCCGACTGGTACTCGCGGCTGCGCAAGCCGCGCTATCAGCCGCCCCGGGTCGCGTTCCCGGTGGTGTGGACCACCCTCTATGGGGACATCGCCGCCGCCTCTGCAGTGACCATCGACCGGTTTCGCGCAGCCGGACAGGACGACCGGGCGCGCGCCTACATGGCCGCGCTCGGTGTCAACCTGACACTCAACGCGGGATGGAGTTGGCTGTTCTTCCGGTACCACAAACTCGGCGCGTCCGCCGTGGGCGCCGCGGTGCTGGCGGCCAGCAGCGCCGACCTCGCCCGTCGCGCCACGCAGGCCGACCCCCGGGCCGGGCTGGCACTGGCGCCCTACCCGCTGTGGTGCACCTTCGCTACCGTCCTGGCCGCCCGCATCTGGCGGCTCAACCGCTGAGCGGAGCGGCGAAAAGTGCCGACACTGTTATGGTTTCGCCGCGATCTGCGACTGGGTGATCATCCTGCCCTGGCCGCCGCCGCCGCGGACCGCGGCGAGGTGCTCGCCTGCTTCGTGCTCGACCCGCGGCTGGAGGCGTCGTCGGGGCGCCGCCGCCTCCAGTTCCTGGGCGACTCGTTACGCCGGCTGCGCGAGGATCTCGACGGCCGGTTGCTGGTGACCCGTGGCCGTCCCGAGGAGCGGATTCCGCAGATCGCCCAGGAGATCGACGCGACGGCGGTGCATGTCTCACAGGACTTCGCGCCATTCGGACGGCGCCGCGACGATCGGGTACGCGCGGCCCTGGATCCCGTACCTGTGGTGGCCACGGGCTCGCCGTACCTGGTTTCGCCGGGGCGGGTCACCAAGCCGGACGGCACCCCCTACCGCGTGTTCACCCCCTTCTTCCACCGGTGGCGCGACGTCGGTTGGCGGGGCCCCGCGCGTTCCGGCGCCACCGCGGCGCGCTGGGTCGACCCGGCGCGGCTGCGGGCCGAGCAGTGCCAGATCCCCGACCCCGGCGCGGCTCTGGACCTCGCCGCCGGGGAGCGGGCCGCGCTGCAGGCATGGGAGGCGTTCCTGCACGCCGGGCTGCAGCACTACGCGCAGGACCGCAACAGGCCCGACATCGGGGGCACCAGCCGGATGTCGGCGCACCTGAAGTTCGGCACCATCCATCCCCGCACCCTGGCCGCCGAGTTGGACCTGAATGACGGCGGAGCGCAGGCGTACTTGCGGGAGTTGGCATTCCGCGATTTCTACGCCGACGTGCTCTATCACTGGCCGGCCAGCGCCTGGCGCAACTGGAACCGCGACTTCGACGACATCCGGATCGACGGCGGAGCCGAGGCGAAACGCCGCTTCGAGTGCTGGAAGTCCGGCAGGACCGGTTTCCCGTTCGTCGACGCCGGCATGCGGCAGCTGCGCGAAACCGGCTTCCTGCACAACCGGCTGCGGATGGTCGTCGCGTCGTTTCTGGTCAAAGACCTTCACCTGCCCTGGCAGTGGGGCGCCGAGTGGTTCCTGGACCAGCTTGTGGACGGCGACGTGGCCAACAACCAGCACGGCTGGCAGTGGAGCGCAGGCTGCGGCACCGACGCCGCACCGTACTTTCGGGTGCTCAACCCCGCCGCGCAGGGCGAGAAGTTCGACCCCGCGGGCGACTACATCCGGCGCTGGGTTCCCGAACTGGCCGGCGTCGACGACGTGCACCTACGCAAAGGCGAACGCCCCCCGGGGTATCCGGAGCCGATCGTCGACCACACCGCCGAGCGGGCCGAGGCGCTGCGCCGCTATCGCGGCCTCGGCTGATCCGGGCCGCTACCAGCAGCTCAGCGAGCCGCCTTCTTGCGTTCGATGTCGGCCAGCGCCGCGGCCCGCTCGGCGCGCTGGGCGGCTGAGCTCTCCCAGGTCAGCCGGCGGTTCTTGATCACCTTGGCCGGCGCGCCGACGGCGATCGAGAAGTCGGGGATGACGCCGCGGACCACCGCGTGCGAGCCCAGCACGCAGCCCCGCCCGATGGCGGTGCCGCGCAGCACCGTCGCCTTGACTCCGACCCAGGTGTCCTGACCGATCCGGACCGGGGACTTGATGATGCCCTGATCCTTGATCGGCACGGTGATGTCGTCCATACGGTGGTCGAAATCGCAGACGTAGCACCAGTCGGCGATCAGCACCGAATCGCCGAGCTCGACGTCCAGGTAGCAGTTGATGACGTTGTCGCGGCCCAGCACCACCTTGTCGCCGAACCGCAGCGAGCCCTCGTGGGCGCGAATGGTGTTCTTGTCCCCGATGTGCACCCAGCGGCCGATCTCGAGCTGGGCCAACTCCGGTGTCGCGTGGATCTCGACATCCTTGCCCAAGAACACCATCCCGCGGGTGATGATGTGCGGGTTGGCCAGCTTGAACCTGAGCAGCCGCCAGTAGCGCACCAGGTACCACGGGGTGTAGGCGCGGTTGGCCAGCACCCACCGCAGCGAAGCCGGCGTGAGGAACCTGGCCTGTCGTGGGTCACGTATCCGCGATCCACGCCAGCGGCGATGGATCGGGGCACCCCACATGGACGTCATGGCCGGAAAGCTTAACCGGGTGCGCCGAATCGGTGGGCGCGGGTGCCGGGCGATCGCGCCCCGGCGCGATCGCCCGGGTTACCCTCACCTGTACTCGTTCGCTGCTCGTGCCACACGCCCTCGCGGAAGGATCTGGGAACCACACGTGCTTGCCCGACATCTCCTGCCCGGGCTTCGACGTTGGGCGGCTGCGGTGGCCGCGGCCGCCGTCTCGGTGGGGCTGGGCGGCTGCGGCAACACCGACTCGTGGGTGGATGCGGCACCGGCGCAGGGGTGGCCCGCCCAGTACGGCGACGCGGCCAACAGCAGCTACACCACCACGAGCGGAGCCACCACGCTGTCGTTGCAGTGGACGCGTGCGGTCAAGGGTTCGTTGGGGGCCGGCCCGGCCCTGAGCGCACGCAGCTACCTCGCGCTCAACGCGCAGACACCGTCGGGCTGCTCGCTCGTGGAGTGGCAGAACGACGACAACGGCCGGCAACGCTGGTGCGTGCGGCTCGTCCAGGGCGGCGGCTTCGCCGGCCCGTTGTTCGACGGCTTCGACAACCTCTACATCGGCCAGCCGGGGGCCATCGTCTCCTTCCCGGTGACGCAGTGGACGCGGTGGCGCAAGCCGGTGATCGGGATGCCGACCACCCCCCGCTTTCTGGGGCACGGCCACCTGTTGGTCGTCACCCATCTGGGACAGGCGCTGGTTTTCGACACCCGCCGCGGCCAGATCGTCGGCAGCCCGCTGGACCTCGTGGACGGCGTCGACCCGACCGACGCGACGCGCGGCCTGGCGGACTGCGCGCCGGCCCTGGCGGGCTGCCCGGTCGCGGCGGCGCCCGCCTTCTCGACGGCCAACGGAGCGATCGTGCTCGGCGTCTGGCAGCCGGACGCCCCGGCCGCACAGGTCGTCGGCCTGAAGTACCGTGACGGCCGGCTCGCCCGCGACTGGACGAGCGACGCGGTGGGCGCCGGCGTCATCGCCAGCCCGGTGCTGTCCGCGGACGGTTCGACCGCCTATGTCAACGGCCGCGACGAGCGGCTGTGGGCGTTGAGCACCGCCGACGGGAAGGCGAAGTGGTCGGTGCCGCTGGGGTTCTTGGCGCAGACACCGCCCGCGGTGACCCCGCAGGGACTGATCGTGTCCGGCGGCGGCCCCGACACCCGGCTGGCCGCCTTCACCGACGCCGGTGACCACGCCGAGCGGGTCTGGCGCCGCGACGACGTCATCCCCCTGTCGTCGTCGAGCCTGGCCGGCGGTGTCGGCTACACCGTGGTCGCCGGCCCGCCGCACGACGACGCGCCCGGCATGTCGCTGCTGGTGTTCGATCCCGGCAACGGCCACACGACCAACAGCTATCCGCTGCCCGCCGCCACCGGGTACCCGGTCGGGGTCTCGGTCGGCAAGGACCGCCGCGTGGTGGCCGCCACCAGCGACGGGCAGGTATACGGATTCGCGCCGGCGTGACCGCTACAGTGCCAGCGGCGGGATCGCGTTGCGGAGCACCTGGGCCTGCACCGGTCCGGAGAACGCCGGCAGCATCTCCCCCGGCGCGAAGTAGAAGATCAGCGCGTCGTCGGTGATGGCGAAGTTCTGGTAATGCGACGGGTCCGTGCCGGTCGAGGGCAGGATGGTCACCCCGAAGGGGCTCTGACGTTCCAGGTCACGCTGCACGATCGGGAAGATGGCGTCCAGCGGTGTGGTGCCGGGCGCGAACAGGTTCTCGAAGGCGATCGGCGCCTTGGTGCCCAGGTTGTAGTTGAATGCCTTGTACCAGTTGGACGGGTGCGTCCCGAGGTCTTCGAAGAACTTGAGCACCACGCTGCGGGTGCCGGACGGCGGCTGCCCGGAACTGTGTTGTTCGCTGGTGGCCTGCAGCTGGTAGGGCTGGTCGCGCGAGCCGGAACTCTTCGCCACGTTGACGAACCCGTCCCGGTTCCTCGTGATGTAGTCGGTCAGCGCCTGTTGATCGGGGTAGTCCACCGGAAATGTCAGGTCGAGCATGTAGGTGGGCGCCGTGGCGCGCACGCGGCACACGTGGGTGTCCTCCACCACGCCGCCCAGGCCCGCACACGCCGACGGCGCGGCAAAGGCCCATGGTGGGCCCGGCCAGCCCAGCACAACCGCAGGTAAGAGCACCGCGGCCACGATCAGGTTACGCATCGTCGAATTGTCCTCGCAGACTCAACAGGCTCGGGCGCCCGGGAAAATGACCGTCGACAGCGTACCTGGGCGCTATCGCGACGGGCGGCAAACGAACGCCGTTGCGCGCCCGGCGGCCCCGGCGCCGATCCGGGTGACGACCACTGACAGCGGCTGGTCGCCGCGCAGGCGCAGCCGCCGCCGCAGCGCGTCGGGGTCGAGGCGCACCCCGCGCGCCAGGATCTCGACCGCCCCGCAGTCCCGCGCCGCCAGCACCTGACGGAGCCGGCGCTCGTCGAACGCCACCTCGTCGAGCACTTCGAAGCCACGGACCCCCGGCGGCAGCCGGTCTCCGGACAGGTAGGCGATGTCGGGGTCGAGTTGCCACAGACCGTGGCGGGTGCCGTAGTGCCGCACCAACCCGGCGCGCACCACCGCGCCGTCGGGGTCGACGATCCAGCGCCCGTGCGGCCGCACACCGCAGTCCTCGGGCTCGATGTCGCTGATCTGTTCGCCCGGCGAGGCCCCGTCGAGGATGCTCGCGCGGCGGCGCACACCCGGTTCGGCCAGCCCGGCCGACCACAGGCACGCCTCCCGGACCGAACCCCGGTACGACGTGACCTCGATCTCGCCGTCGAACCCGCAGCGTCGCAGCATGCCGAAATCCATTCCCGGGCCGCACTTGACGACGAGGTGGCGCCCGCGATACAGGTCGATCAGCCGGCCCAGCGCGGGCCGGTAGTCGTCGGGATTCAGGCGGCGGCGGCCGCCGTGGCGACGCGCGGGGTCCACGAGGACGACGGTGTCGCGGGTCACCGGATGCAGCGCGTCGGCGCGGCAGAGCACGGCCGTCGCGCCCACATTGTGGTGTGCCATGGCCAGGCGGACCGGGTCGATGTCGCTGCCCAGCGCCCGCACCCCCGCGCCGTGCAGCGCGGCCAGTTCGGTACCGACCGAGCAGGTCGCGTCGTGCACCACGACGTCTGGGCCGTCCGGCCCGGCGGCCAGGCGCGCGGCCCGGTGCAGCGCCACCGGCGCCGCGGTCGCCTGCTGCAACGCCTCGCCGGTGAACAGCCACTGGGACACCTGCCGGCCCAACGGCCCGAGCTTGCCGGGCTGGTCGAAGGCGCGCCTGCGCAGCAGCGTGGTCTCCACCAGGACCGCGGCCTTCTCGCCGAATCGGGCTCGCACCGCGGCGACGTCGGCGATGCGGGTGGCGTCGGTCAGCCCGAGCTCGGCGACCGCGGCCAGCGCCGAAGCGCCCGGGGACGACCGCAGGTAGCTGACGTCGTCGGCGCCGAAGACGAGGTGGCTCAGGAGGGTTTGACCCCGGTGATCATCACGTTGTAGAACCAGCCTTTGGGCACCACGTGCCGCCACAGTCCGGCGTCCACCCAGCTCAGGGCCTTCCAGCTGGCGAAGGCGAAACGCGCCCAGCTCCAGCCCAGGCGCCCGGGCGGCACCGACGCCTCGAAGGTGCGGATCGGCCAGCCCAGCATCGCCGCGGTGAACTCCTCGCTGGCGGTACGCACCGCGACGGCACCGGCGTTGACGGCCATGCGCTCGAGTTGATCGGGTGTGAAGGTGTGCAGGTCGACGATGGCCTCCAGCGCCGCGACGCGCGAGGACTCGTCGAGCTCGGCCTGTGGGCGGCGCCAGCCGCCCAGTCCCGGCAACCTGGTCACGGTGGTGGTGACCCGCCAGGTCAGCGTGGACAGGGTGCGGGCGTAGACGTCACCGGCACTGGTCGGCTCGCCGGCGAACACGAACCGGCCGCCCGGCCGCAGCACCCGCAACACCTCGCGAAGCGAGAGCTCCACGTCCGGGATGTGGTGCAGCACGGCATGCCCGACCACCAGGTCGAACGTGTCGTCGTCGTAGGGTATGCCCTCGGCGTCGGCGACCCGGCCGTCGATGTCCAGGCCCAGCGCCCGCCCGTTGCGGGTGGCGACCTTGACCATGCCCGGCGACAGGTCGGTGACCGAGCCGCGGCGGGCCACCCCGGCCTGGATCAGGTTCAACAGGAAAAACCCTGTGCCGCAACCTAATTCCAGAGCCCGCTCGTAGGGAAGTTCTCGGGCTACCTCGCCGGGCACGATCGCGTCGAATCGGCCGCGAGCATAGTCGACGCAGCGCTGGTCGTAGGAGATCGACCACTTCTCGTCGTAGGTTTCGGCTTCCCAGTCGTGGTAGAGCACCTGGGCGAGTTTGCTGTCGTTCCGGGCGGCCTCCACCTGCTCGGCGGTGACGTGGTAAGGCGGCGACGGGTCGGTACTGGCCATGGTCGCCCCAGCCTAGATGATGGGTGTCGGCACCCGTCTAGAGTGATCCGAGGATCGCCTCGCCGAATATCAGCCCGATGTCGGCGGGGTTGACCCGCACCGCGTGTCAAGGATCCATGACCAAGAGACCCGGCGCGCTTCGCTGAGGCGTCGGCAGAGGCCACCTCGAGTGCTGGCCCGCCCCTGCGAAGAACCCGCGATCAGCCGCGGTGAGCGGCGATCCGCGGCCCGCAGCACGTGTCGATGCTGTGTTTGGCCGCGGCCAGCACGCTCGGTGGCGCGTCGAGAAAACGCCCCGCCCAGGCCACCGCGGCGTCATACACCTCGTCCGGGGCCACCGTCTCCTCGACGAGCCCCAGCGCCAGCGCCTCCTCGGCGGCGACGAAGCGGCCGCTGAACACGAGTTCCTTGGCCCTGCTCGGGCCGATCGCGCTGGTCAGCCGCTCCCATGCGCCGCCTCCGGGGATCAGGCCGGCCAGGATCTCGGTGGCCCCGAACTTGACGTTGTCGCCGCTGACGCGCCAGTCGGCGGCCAGGGCCAGTGTGAGGCCGGAGCCCAGCGCATAGCCGGTGATCGCCGCCACGGTGGGCTTGGGGATGGCCGCGACCGCGTCGATCGCGGCGCGGCGCACCCGGGTCGCGGTGTCGGCCTCCGGCGCCGTCAGCGTCCGCAACTCGGGCATGTCGTCGCCGGCCGAGAAGATCTCGTGGCCCCCGAACAGGATCACCGCGGCGATGTCGTCGCGCCCCGCCACCTCGGTGGCCGCGGCCGCGATTTCCCGGGAGACCTGCCGCGTCATGGCGTTGGTGGGTGGCCTCGAGATCACCAGCGTGGCCAGTCCCGCCGCCGGCCCGTCGCCGGCCACGACGGTGACGAACTCCCTCAACGCGGCCACTTCAGCCCGCCCGACTCCCGGGCCCGGTGATAGCGGTCGGAATCGAAGAACTCGAAAACCCAGTTGTCACCCTGGATCTCGAGTTTCGGCTGCACTGTGACGATCTGACGTTCGAGGCTCAACACGTCGGCGACAGTCCGGCCCAACAGCGAGTCGAGCTGCGTCCAGGTCGGGGGCAGCAGGATGTTGCGGCCGGCGGCGAAGTCATCGATGGCCGCCTGCGGCGTCGTCCAGCCGGCGAGGTCGGACTCGGTGTTGTCGCCGTCGGCGCGCTGGCCGTCCGGCAGGGCCGCCACGAAGAAATATGTGTCGTACCGGCGGGTGCGTTCGGCTTCCGGGGTGACCCAGTTGGCCCACGGCCGCATCAGGTCGGAGCGCAGTTCCAGCTTCTCTTCGCGCAGGAAGTCGGCGAACGACAGTGTCCCGTCGGCGAGCGCCCGGCGGGCGTCGCGGTACACCGAGGCGTCGCCGACGATCCCGTCCGGCGCCGGACCGGACTGGCCGGCCGGCCCGGCGAACAGCACCCCCGATTCCTCGAAGGTCTCCCTGGCCGCGGCGCAGACCAGCGCCTCGGCGAGCTCGGTGTCGATGCCGAAGCGCTGGGCCCACCACTGCGGCGGCGGTCCGGCCCAGGCGCCCCGCCGCGCCAACCCGGCGTTGCGGTCGCGTTCATCGACACCGCCGCCGGGAAACACCATCGTTCCGGGGGCGAAATGCATCTTCGCGTGCCGACGCATCAGAAAGACGTCCAGGCCTTCCCGCGCATCGCACTCGGCGTCGCGGACCAGCATCACGGTGGCCGCGGGACGCGGAAAAAGAGGGGACTGGGGTGCTGATGTCATAGTTGCCTCCGATGGGCCGCGCGGCCGCGGACGCGCCGAGCGAAATACCGTCCGTCGATGACGTCCAGGGCGATCGACTGGCCGAACGCGGTGGACAGATTTTCCGCGGTCAGGACCTCTGGCAGCAAGCCGGCGCCGACCACCCGGCCTTCCGACAACAGCAAGCAGTGGCTGAAGCCGGGCGGAATCTCCTCCACGTGGTGGGTGACCAGGACCAGCGCAGGGGCGTCGGGGTCGGCGGCCAGGTCGGCCAGGCGCGCCACCAGCTCCTCGCGGCCGCCCAGGTCCAGGCCGGCGGCGGGCTCGTCGAGCAGCAGCAGCTCCGGATCGGTCATCAGCGCCCGCGCGATCAGCACCCGCTTGCGCTCGCCCTCCGAGAGGGTGCCGTAGGTACGGTCGGCGAGGTGCTCGGCGCCGAGGCTTTCCAGCATGTCGACAGCCCGGCGGTAATCGACGTCCTCGTAGCGCTCGCGCCAGCGGCCCAGTACCGCGTAGCCGGCCGAGACCACCAGATCGCGCACCAGCTCCTCGCCGGGCACCCGCTGCGCCAGCGATGACGAGCTCAGCCCGATCCGGGAGCGCAACTCGGACACGTCGACCCGGCCCAGCCGCTCCCCCAGTACGAAGGCGATGCCCGACGACGGGTGCTCGGCGGCCGCCGCGATGCGCAGCAGCGACGTCTTACCGGCCCCGTTGGGGCCGACGATCACCCAGCGTTCGTCCAGCTCGACCGCCCAATCCAGCGGCCCGACCAGGATGCGCCCATCCCGGCGCAGCGAGACGTTCCTGAACTCGAGCAGCAGATCGGGGTCGGCCGACTCGCTTCCGTTCTGGGGCACCCGTTCATCGTGCCGTACCGCGGCGCCGCCGCGGGTGCCGGGGCGCCCAGCCCCGCGACCAGGTCAGTCGGAGGGTATTTCCACGCGGCGGACCTCGCCGTCGACCGCGTCGGCGGCCTCGATCTCGCCGCGGGTGACGCCCAGCAGGAACAGCACCGTGTCCAGGTAGGGGTGGCTCAACGAGGCGTCGGCGACCTCGCGCAGCGCCGGCTTGGCGTTGAACGCGATGCCCAGCCCTGCGGCGGCCAGCATGTCGATGTCGTTGGCGCCGTCGCCGACGGCGACGGTCTGGGCCATCGGCACCCCGGCCTGCTCCGCGAAGTCCCGCAGCGCCGCGGCCTTGCCGGCCCGGTCGACGATCGGGCCGACGACCCGCCCGGTGAGGGTGCCGTCGACGATCTCCAGTTCGTTGGCGGCGACGAAGTCGAGCATCAGCTCGTGGGCCAGCGGGTCGATGATGCCCCGGAAACCCCCGGACACCACGCCGCAGCGGTAACCCAGCCGCCGCAGCGTGCGCAGCGTGGTCCGGGCGCCGGGCATCAGTTCGAGCTGGTCGGCGACCTCGTCGATCACCGTGGCGGGCAGGCCCTTCAAGGTCGCCACCCGCTGCTGGAGCGACTCCGCGAAGTCCAGCTCGCCGCGCATGGCGGCCTCGGTGATCGCGGCGACGGCACCCTCGGCGCCCGCCCGTGCCGCCAGCATCTCGATCACCTCACCCTGGACCAGGGTGGAGTCGACGTCGAACACGATCAGCCGCTTGGAGCGCCGCTCCAGGCTGTACACCTCGACCGCCACGTCGACACGCTCGGCGCAGGACACGCGGTTCAAGGCGGCACGCAGGGCGGCGTCGGCTCCCGGGGGCACCGAGACCCGCAGCTCCAGGCCGGTGACGGGGTAGTCGGAGACACCGCGGATGAGGTCGATGTTGACGCCCAGCTCCGCGAGCTCGCGGGCGACCGCGCTGAACGCGCCGGCCGTGATCGGGCGGCCCAGCACGAAGATGGTGTGACTGGACGGATCCCGGATGATCGGCACGTCGTCGCTGCGCTCGATGCTGACGTCGAGCCCGAGACCGACGATGGCCGATTCGACGTCGCCCCGCAACGCGGTGCTGTCGGCGACCTCGGCGGGGCAGGACACCAGCACGCCCAGCGTCAGCCGGCTCCGGATGACCACCTGTTCGACGTTGAGCAGTTCCACGCCGTGCTTGGACAGCACCTCGAACAGCGCCGACGTCACTCCCGGCCGATCCACGCCGGTGACGGTGATCAGCGCCGAGACGTTGAGCTCAGAGCTCACCGGCGGCCCGTTCGTGGCTCATGTGCGACCCGGGACGCTGCCGCTCGTCACCTGGGGACGTGCACGTCGTCTGCCCGGGCGACGTCCTTGTCCGCGGGACCATGGTCGCGACCGACGTGTGCCTCGCGGCGGAGCCGTTCGACCATTTGCGGGTAGTGCAACTCGAATGCCGGGCGCTCCGAACGGATCCGGGGCAGCTCGGTGAAGTTGTGCCGCGGTGGCGGGCAGCTGGTGGCCCACTCCAGCGAGTTGCCGTACCCCCACGGGTCGTCGACGGTCACGACCTCGCCGTAGCGCCAGCTCTTGAAGACGTTCCACACGAAGGGGAACATCGACACGCCCAGCATGAACGCCCCGATCGTCGAGACGATGTTCAGCGGCTGGAAGCCGTCGGTGGACAGGTAGTCGGCGTAGCGGCGCGGCATTCCCATGTCGCCCAGCCAGTGCTGCACCAAAAACGTGGTGTTGAAGCCGATGAACGTCAGCCAGAAGTGCAGCTTACCCAGCCGCTCGTCGAGCAGCCGGCCGGTCATCTTCGGGAACCAGAAGTAGGTGCCGGCGAACGTGGAGAACACGATGGTGCCGAACAGCACGTAGTGGAAGTGAGCGATCACGAAGTAGCTGTCGGTGACGTGGAAGTCCAGCGGCGGGCTGGCCAGCAGCACACCGGTCAGCCCGCCCAGCAGGAAGGTGACCAGGAAGCCGATCGAAAACAGCATGGGTGTCTCGAAGGTCAGCTGACCCTTCCACATGGTGCCGACCCAGTTGAAGAACTTGATCCCGGTCGGAACCGCGATCAGGTAGGTCATGAAGGAGAAGAACGGCAGCAGCACGGCGCCGGTGGCGAACATGTGGTGGGCCCACACCGCCACCGACAGAGCGGCGATCGACAGCGTCGCGTAGACCAGCGTGGTGTAGCCGAAGACCGGTTTGCGGGCGAACACCGGGAAGATCTCGGTGGCGATGCCGAAGAACGGCAGCGCCACGATGTAGACCTCGGGGTGGCCGAAGAACCAGAACAGGTGCTGCCACAGCAGGACCCCGCCGTTGGCCGGGTCGAAGACGTGGGCCCCCAGGTGCCGGTCGGCGGCCAGCCCGAACAGTGCGGCGGTCAGGACCGGGAAGGCGATCAGGATCAGGATGGACGTCACCAGGGTGTTCCAGGTGAAGATCGGCATCCGGAACATCGTCATGCCCGGCGCGCGCATGCACACCACGGTCGTGATCATGTTGACCGCACCCAGAATGGTCCCCAGACCGGCGACGATCAGGCCGGTGATCCACAGGTCGCCGCCCGCTCCGGGGCTGTGGATGGCGTCGGTCAGCGGGGTGTAGGCGGTCCAGCCGAAGTCGGCGGCGCCGCCGGGGGTGATGAAGCCGGCCAGGGCGACCAACCCGCCGAACAGAAACAGCCAGAAGGAGAACGCGTTGAGCCGCGGGAACGCGACGTCGGGAGCCCCGATCTGCAGCGGCAGCACCAGGTTGGCGAAGCCGAACACGACCGGCGTCGCGTACAGCAGCAGCATGATCGTGCCGTGCATGGTGAACAGCTGGTTGTACTGCTCATTGGACAGGAACTGCAGTCCCGGCGCGGCCAGCTCGGTGCGCATCAGCAACGCCATCAGCCCGCCGATGAAAAACATGATGAAGCAGGTGACCACGTACATGATGCCGATCACCTTGTGATCGGTCGTGGTGATCAGCTTGTAGACAAGATTGCCTTTGGGGCCGGTCCGCGGCGGGTAGGGTCGGACGGCGTCGAGTAGTCCCAAGGGGGGCGCTTCGGCTGTCAACTGCTCCTCCAAACATCCATCCCGGACAGGGTCATCACAAAGCTTAACCTCCGATCATGCCGAAGTCAGCGCGAGTCCTACAAACCGTCGTAAACGCCTCGGCGGTGCGGGTATGCCGTTGCTCACACCCGGGCGCGGACCCGGCCGGATGTTAGCGTCGGGCCATGCTCCGCGCCCCCTTTCTGGCGACCGCCGCCGCTCTGGCCGCCGTGGTAGTAGCGTGCAGCGCCTGCGGCTCCGCGGGCCCGGGCACCAAGACCTCCTCCCCGACCCGGTCGCTGGTCACCCCGACCACCCAGATCGCCGGCGCCGGAGTGCTGGGCAATGACCGCCGGGCCGACCAGTCGTGCGCGAATGAACCCGCCGCGGCCGATCCCGGGCCACCCACCCGGGAGGCCCACAACGCGGCGGGGGTCACCCCGGACGTGGTTCGGGTGCCGGCCGAGGCGCAACGCATCGTGGTGCTGGCCGGTGACGAGCTCGACGCGCTGTGCGCGCTGGGGCTGCAGTCGCGGGTGATCGCCGCCGCCCTGCCCGACGGCGCGTCGAACCAGCCCTCCTACCTGGGCAAAGCGGTGCGCGACCTGCCCGGGGTGGGCACCCGCAGTAAGCCGGATCTGGTCGGTATCGCGGCGGCGCACCCCGATCTCATCCTCGGTGCGCAGGGGCTGACACCCACCCTGTACCCACAGCTGGCGGCGATCGCGCCGACGGTGTTCACCGCGGCTCCCGGGGCCCAGTGGGAGGACACCCTGCGCAGTGTCGGTGCCACCACGGCCCGCGGTGGCGCCGTCGACGGGCTGATCGAGGCGTTCTCCGAATGGGCCACCGGGATCGGGGCCAAGCACGACGCAGCCCACTACCAAGCCTCGATTGTGCAGTTGACCACGGACACCCTGCGCGTGTACGGCGCCCGGAACTTCCCGGCCAGTGTGCTCGACGCGGTGGGCGTGGACCGGCCGGCGTCGCAGCGGTTCACCGACAAGGCCTACGTCGAGATGGGCACGACTGACGCCGACCTGGACGGCTCGCGGGGCGTCCCGGATTTTTCCGTCGCCGACGCCGACATCATCTACGTGTCGTGCGCCTCGCCGGCCGCGGCGCAGCGGGCCGCCACCCTCTTCGACAGCGCATCCTGGCGCAAACTGTCGGCGACACAGGACAGGCGTGTCTTCGTCGTCAACGACGAGATCTGGCAGACCGGCCAGGGGCTGGTCGCGGCCCGCGGCATCGTCGACGACCTGCGTTGGGTCAACGCCCCGATCAACTGAATCCGTGGTGAGCCGACCGTCGCACGGCCCGAGTCGTTGACGTGGCTAAACTTTCCAGAGACGCGCCAGCACCGAAAAGGACCATTGATGAGCACTGTTTCCGCGTACGCCGCGATGTCGCCGACCGAGCCGCTGACCAAGACCACCATCACCCGTCGCGACCCGGGTCCGCACGACGTGGCGATCGAGATCAAGTTCGCCGGGATCTGCCATTCCGACATCCACACCGTCAAAGCCGAGTGGGGGCAACCGGACTACCCGGTGGTCCCCGGCCACGAGATTGCCGGCGTGGTGACCGCGGTGGGCCCGGAGGTGACCAGGCACAAGGTCGGCGACCACGTCGGGGTGGGCTGCTTCGTGGACTCCTGCCGTGAGTGCAGCAGCTGTTCGGCCGGCCTCGAGCAGTACTGCAAGCGCGGAATGACGACCACCTACAACGGCGTCGGCCGGGACGGCCGGCGCACCTACGGCGGCTACAGCCAGGCGATCGTCGTCGACGAGAACTATGTCCTGCGCATCCCCGACTCGCTGCCGCTGGACAAGGCCGCCCCGCTGCTGTGCGCGGGCATCACGCTGTATTCGCCGCTGCGGCACTGGAAAGCGGGTCCCGGCACGCGGCTCGCCGTCATCGGCCTCGGCGGGCTCGGGCACATGGGCGTCAAGCTGGGCGCGGCGATGGGCGCCGAGGTCACGGTGCTGTCACAGTCGTTGAAGAAGATGGAGGACGGCCTTCGCCTGGGCGCCGGCAACTACTACGCGACCTCCGACCGCGACACGTTCCGCAACCTGCGCGGCAGCTTCGACCTGATCCTGAACACCGTCTCGGCGAACCTGAAGCTCGGCGACTACCTCAACCTGCTGGACGTCGACGGGACACTCGTCGAACTGGGCATTCCCGAGCACCCGATGGAGGTGCCGGCGTTCGCGCTGGCACTGATGCGACGCAGCCTGTCGGGATCGAACATCGGCGGGATCGCCGAAACCCAGGACATGCTCGACTTCTGCGCAGAGCACCACGTGATGCCCGAGATCGAGGTCATCGAACCGGATTACGTCAACGAAGCGTACGAGCGCGTGCTGGCCAGCGACGTGCGCTACCGCTTCGTCATCGACACCTCACGCCTCTGAGGGAACGCCTCTGAGGCGTGAGGGCCGTGCCGCGATCCGTTCGGCCGCCTCGCCGTCTTCGTCGCCGGGAATGACCTCGCTGACGTCGATGCCGGCCAGCGGCCACCCGACCGCGGCCAGCGTCGCGGCCACCCGGATGACGTTCTCCTTCCCGGCGTCGTAATGGGTCATGTCCGAGATGAATTCGGCGATCTCGTCGCGATCGATCGGGTGGTCGATCGTGTCCGGGGATCCTTCCTGCGCGGTGATCTTGCGAACCACGTCCCGGATCTGGTCGTCGGTCAACGGTGTGCTGCGCAGCAGGGCCATCAGCGGCACGCGGTCCGGGCCGGGCACGCCGTCCGGGTAGCCGACCTGCAGCCAGCGGATCACTGAACGGCAGAAATGGTGGTGGTCGGTGTGCGAGGAGGAGGTTTGCGTCACCCCCACAGTGTCGCGGCAGGGGCGTCGCCGGCGCCACCGCGGCATATCGCCATCCGCACAACTCATATGCCGTTCACGGCTCTTCCATGTCCGGGTTGTGAAGTGAACGGTGTTCGATGGCTGAGCGGGACCCGGCGCCGTGAGGGGGCATCACAGTGATGACGCACACCATGCGCAGGGCGGCTGTACTGCTGGCGGGGCTCTCCGTCCAGAATCACTGCCCGCGGTACCTGCCGCTGATGCGCCAGGTCGTGCCCGATTTCTGATGGCCGCGGACTTGTCGCAGCGGGCCCTTACCATCGAGGCGTGCACGAGGACCCGACCCGCAGATGAGCACGGCCCTCTTCGTCATTCCGCTGGCCTGCGGCCTGTTCGTCGGCGTCATGCAGCGCAGCCCCGAGGCGGGCGTGGTGGGGTTCTACGTAACGCTGCTGCTCGAGGTGCTCCTGGCGTGGACGACCAATCGAACGTGGCCGCGCGGGAGGCGGGGCGACGCCACCATGCGCGCGATCGACGCCATGGCGGGAGTCGAGTTCGAGAATTACGTCGCCGCGCGCCTGGACCGGGCGGGCTGGCGGGTCGGGACCACCCCGGCGGCCGGCGATTACGGCGTCGACCTGATCGCCGAGAAGGACGGCCGGCGCGTGGCGGTCCAGTGCAAACGCTACGGCAAGCCGGTCGGGGTCGCGGCCGTCCAACAGGTGGTCTCCGGCGCACGCCACCACGGATGCACGCGCAGCATCGTGGTGAGTAACCAGGAGTTCACCTCCGCCGCAAAGCAATTGGCACACACGCACGGCTGTCAGCTGATCGGCCGCAGAACGTTGAGCGCCTGGGTCCCGGCGCCTGCGCGACGCAGTGCCTGACGGTCAGCCTGCGGATCGCCATCGCGCCGGACACGGGTCCTATGGCCCTACCCGGCCAGTTGTCGAGGCTTGAAGATCGAGCATGTGAGTCAACACGGGTATGACGGCGGCTTCGGCCTATCGCAGCTTCCCCCCGGCGCCGACCCGCTGCAGCGGGTCGAGGCGATGCGATTGCTGGCCAGCGTCGACCTCGGGCGGGTGGTGTTCGATATGCAGGCGCTGCCGGCGATCCGCCCGGTCAACCACGTGGTGGACGACGGCGTCATCATCATCCGCTGCCGGCTGAGCTCCGCATTGTCGGCCGCGGTGCGCAGTTCGGATCACGTCATCGTGGCCTACGAGGCCGACGCCCTGGACAGCCGTACCCGGACCGGCTGGAGCGTGGTTGCCACGGGCCGTGCGCGAACGCTGACCGATCCCGGTCTCGTCGCACGCTACGAGCAGCTGCTGCACCCGTGGGTGAACCACGCCGACACCGTCGTGGCGATCGACCCGGAGATCGTCACCGGCCTGCGCCTGACGACCCCGTAGGCACGGGCCTGCGGCGTCAGAAGTCCCAGTCCTCGTCCTCGGTGTTGACGGCCTTGCCGATCACGTACGACGAGCCCGACCCGGAGAAGAAGTCGTGGTTCTCGTCGGCGTTGGGCGACAGCGCCGACAGGATGGCCGGGTTCACGTCGGTCTCGTCGCGCGGGAACAACGCCTCGTAGCCGAGGTTCATCAGCGCCTTGTTCGCGTTGTAGCGCAGGAACTTCTTGACGTCCTCGGTCAGCCCGACCTGGTCGTAGAGGTCCTGGGTGTATTCGACCTCGTTGTCGTAGAGCTCGAAGAGCAGCTCGTAGGTGTAGTCCTTGAGTTCGGCGCGCTTGGCGTCGTCGACCAGCGCGAGGCCGCGCTGGAACTTGTAGCCGATGTAGTAGCCGTGGACGGCCTCGTCGCGGATGATCAGCCGGATCATGTCGGCGGTGTTGGTCAGCTTGGCCCGGCTCGACCAGTACATCGGCAGGTAGAACCCGGAGTAGAACAGGAAGCTCTCCAGCAGCGTGGAGGCCACCTTGCGCTTGAGGGGCTCGTCACCGCGGTAGTACTGCATGACGATGTCGGCCTTGCGCTGCAGGTTGGGGTTCTCCTCCGACCAGCGGAACGCGTCGTCGATCTCGGCGGTCGAGCACAGCGTGGAGAAGATCGAGCTGTAGCTCTTGGCGTGCACCGACTCCATGAACGCGATGTTCGTCAGCACCGCCTCCTCGTGCGGGGTCAGCGCGTCGGGGATCAGGCTGACCGCCCCGACCGTGCCCTGGATGGTGTCCAGCAGCGTCAGGCCGGTGAACACGCGCATCGTCAGCTGCTTCTCGCCGGCGGTCAGCGTGGCCCAGGACGGGAGGTCGTTGGACACCGGGACCTTCTCGGGAAGCCAGAAGTTGCCGGTCAGCCGGTCCCAGACCTCGGCGTCCTTGTCGTCGTGCAGCCGGTTCCAGTTGATCGCCGAGACGCGGTCGATCAGCTTCACGTTGTCGGTCACCAGAACCTCACTTCACCAGACGGTTTGCCTGCGGTTACCCAGAACCCAAACACTACCCCTGGGGTGCGACAAGGCGGGGCAGCACAAGAAGTTGTGTTTACGTGTCGCGACTGCCCCTACAGCTTGTGCCAATCCCCGGCACGGGCTAGGCGGACACCGCCCGACGCGTGCCCGGTGAATCCGCGCCCGCCCCGAAGAACTCGTACTCCCCGGCCCTGACCGAACGGGTCTCGCGCCAGTACTGCCAGGTGTATCCGCCCCAGAGCACCGTGTTCTTGCCGTGTTCGTCCAGATACCAACTGCTGCAGCCGCCGCTGTTCCACACCGAGGGCCCCAGCCTGCGCTGCAACTCGTCGTTGAACGCGTCCTGGGCGGCACGCGTCGGCGCAAGCGCCTGCGCGCCCCGCTTGTCGCAGGCCGCGATCGCGTCGGCGACGTAGTGGATCTGGGACTCGATCATGAACACCACCGAGTTGTGCCCCAGCCCGGTGTTCGGCCCCAACAGGAAGAACAGGTTGGGCATGCCGGCGACGGTGATCCCGCGGTGCGCGGCGATCCCCTCCCGGTTCCAGCGGTCCACCAGGTCCTCACCGTTGTGCCCCGTGATCTGGACGTAGGTGTAGGAGTCGGTGACGTGGAAGCCGGTGGCGAACACGATCACGTCGGCCTTGCGTTCGGTGCCGTCGGCGGTGACGATCCCGCCGGGTGTGATGCGCGCGATGTGCTCGGTGATCAGTTCGGTCCTGGGGTCGGCGACCGCGCGATAGTAGGTGGAGGAGTTCAGGATTCGCTTGCACCCGATGCGGTAGTGCGGAACCAGCTTGCGACGCAGCTCGCGATCCTCGACCGAGCGGCGAATGTTGTATTTGACGTAGGCCTCGATGAACTTCAGCAGGTTCGGCCGCTTGGTCATGCCGATGGCGAGTGCCTCTTGCGCCCAGTAGATCCCGGCGCGAACCAGGGCGCGCAGCCCGGGCACGCTTTCCATGGCCCGGCGCAGCGCCGGCGGGAACTCGGGGTTGGAGCGCGGCACCACCCAGGGCGGAGTGCGTTGGTAGAGCTGCAATTCGGCCACCTGCCCGACGATCTCCGGCACGATCTGGATCGCGCTCGCGCCGGTCCCGATGATCGCCACCTTCTTGCCGGCCAGGTCGACACTGTGGTCCCACTGCGCGGAATGGAAAGCGGGGCCTCCGGCATTCACGAATTCGTCGCGGCCCGCGAAGTCGGGGATGGACGGGATGTGCAGCGCACCGGCGCCCGAGATCAGGAACTGCGCGACGTATTCGCGCCCGTCGGCGGTGAACACGTGCCAGCGGTGCTCGGTGTCGTCCCAGTGGGCGCGATCGACCAGCGAATTGAACACGATGTGGCGACGCAGCCCGTATTTGTCGGCGACTCCCTTGAGGTAGTCCCAGATCTCGGGCTGATACGAGAATGGGTTGCGCCAGTCCGGCTTGGGCTCGAACGAAAAGGAGTACAGGTGCGACGGGATGTCGCAGGCGCACCCGGGGTAGCTGTTGTCCCGCCAGGTTCCGCCGACGTCGTCGGCCTTCTCCAGGATTGTGAAGTCCACGCCCCGCTGCGCCAGTGTGATGGCCATTCCCAGACCGGAGAAGCCGGTCCCGATGATCAGGGCGCGCGTGTGCACCGGCCCCTGCGCCTGCGCCGCCGCAGTGAGCTCGGCAATGGTCATGCTGCGATCCTTCCTGGGAACGCTGGTACCGGGTACTTGCTCCACCCAGTCTGTCGGGCGGGCGAGAGGCTGTCAACGCAGGTGCGGGTAGCCTTCTGCGTTCGGCGCCCGGGCACGCCCGCCGCCGACCGGGTGCTGCCCGTCTCGGCGGGCCGCGGTGCGGATTCCGGGAGCGGATAGCGGCGCTCAGCCGGCGGCGGGCTTGGCGGGCACCACGTCGTGGATCGGCCGGTCGGGATCCATCAAGATGCCGAGCGCCTCGGCGGTGCCGACGATGACCCCCACCATGATCGTCGTCAGGTGGGCGACGAACTGGTCGCGCGGCATGCGTAGCGGGCTGTCCGCGTCGGGACCCAACCACCACTCGGTGGCCGAGGCGGCCGACCCGAATGCCGCGTGCCCGGCCAGTTCCACCGCCGCGTGGTCCAGTTCCATCTCGCGCAGCTCGTTGTCGAACATGTCGGCCACGGCCAGCGTGATACCCCGGCCCTCGTCGAGGATCTCGGGGCTGGCCGCCGAGCGGCCCTGGATGAAGACGCGCCACACGTTGGGGTGCCGGTCGACGAGATCGACGTACTCCTCGACGGCACGCCGGATCACCTCGCGGGCCGCATCGTTTTTCACGTCGATCGACGGCAAGATGCCCGCCCACAGCATGTCGAGCAGGCGCTCGCCGACCGCCTGGAACAGGTCGGCCTTGTCGTGAAAATGCCGGTAGATCTTCGGTTTGGCGGTGCCGGCCTCCTCGGCGATCTCGCGCACGCTCAGCTCGGGGCCCAGCCGGTCGATGGCGCGGATCGCCGCGTCGACAATCTCGCCGCGCACCTTCTCGCGATGCTCGCGCCAGCGTTCGCTGCGCGCGTCGACCTTGGCCCCGGGCTTGACACTGGGGTGGGGTCGAGGAGGTCGAGGCATTCTCACCACGTCACGCACCATACCGCGTTGCGGCGGCTGACCTGGGCAGACTGGCCGACCGGCGCTGCACGTCCTACAGCATGCAGGACACGCAGCCCTCGACCTCGGTGCCCTCCAGCGCCATCTGGCGCAGCCGAATGTAGTAGAGCGTCTTGATTCCCTTGCGCCAGGCGTAGATCTGCGCCTTGTTCACGTCGCGGGTGGTGGCGGTGTCCTTGAAGAACAGCGTCAGGCTCAACCCCTGGTCCACGTGCTGAGTTGCCGCGGCGTAGGTGTCGATGATCTTCTCGTAACCGATCTCGTAGGCGTCCTGGTAGTACTCCAGGTTGTCGTTGGTCATATAAGGCGCCGGATAGTAGACGCGGCCGATCTTGCCTTCCTTGCGGATCTCGACCTTGGACACGATCGGGTGGATCGAGCTCGTCGAATGGTTGATGTAGGAGATCGACCCGGTCGGCGGCACCGCCTGCAGGTTCTGGTTGTAGATCCCGTTGGCCTGCACCGACTCCTTGAGCCGCCGCCAGTCGTCCTGGTCCGGGATGCGGATGCCGGCTTTGGAAAACAACTGCCGAACAGCTTCCGTCTTCGGCTCCCACACCTGATCGGTGTACTTGTCGAAGAACTCGCCCGACGCATACGTGGAGGCTTCGAAACCCTTGAAGTGCGTGCCGCGTTCGATGGCGATGCGGTTGGAGGCGCGCAGGGCGTGGTAGAGCACCGTGTAGAAGTAGATGTTGGTGAAGTCGACGCCCTCTTCGGAGCCGTAGAAGACGTGCTCGCGGGCCAGGTAGCCGTGCAGGTTCATCTGCCCGAGCCCGATCGCGTGAGAGTCGTTGTTGCCCTGCTCGATCGAGGGCACCGAGGTGATGTGGGTCTGGTCGCTGACGGCGGTCAGCGCCCGGATGGCCACCTCGATGGTCTGGGCGAAATCCGGCGAGTCCATCGCCTTGGCGATGTTCAGCGAGCCCAGGTTGCACGAAATGTCCTTGCCCACTTTGGCATACGACAAGTCTTCGTTGAACAACGACGGGGTGGAGACCTGCAGGATCTCCGAGCACAGGTTCGAGTGCGTGATCTTGCCCTCGATGGGATTGGCCCGGTTCACCGTGTCCTCGAACATGATGTAGGGGTAGCCGGACTCGAACTGCAGCTCGGCCAGCGTCTGGAAGAACTCCCTTGCCTTGATCTTGGTCTTGCGGATGCGTGCGTCGTCGACCATCTCGTAGTACTTCTCGGTCACCGAGACGTCGGCGAAGGGCACCCCGTAGACGCGTTCCACGTCGTACGGCGAGAACAGGTACATGTCCTCGTTGCGCTTGGCCAGCTCGAAGGTGATGTCGGGGATCACCACGCCCAGGCTCAGCGTCTTGATCCGGATCTTCTCGTCGGCGTTCTCCCGCTTGGTGTCCAGGAAGCGGTAGATGTCGGGATGGTGGGCGTGCAGGTACACCGCACCGGCACCCTGCCGGGCGCCCAGCTGGTTGGCGTAGGAGAAGGAGTCCTCGAGCAGCTTCATGATCGGGATGACACCCGAGGACTGGTTCTCGATGTTCTTGATCGGCGCGCCGTGCTCGCGAATGTTGGTCAGCAGCAACGCCACTCCCCCGCCGCGCTTGGACAGCTGCAGCGCGGAGTTGATCGAGCGGCCGATCGACTCCATGTTGTCCTCGATACGCAAAAGAAAGCAGCTCACCGGCTCTCCGCGCTGCTTCTTGCCCGAGTTCAGGAACGTCGGGGTGGCCGGCTGGAACCGGCCCTCGATGATCTCGTCGACCAGCTTCTCGGCCAGCCCGGTGTCGCCGGCGGCCAGGGTCAGCGCCACCATGACCACACGGTCCTCGAAGCGCTCCAGGTAGCGCTTGCCGTCGAAGGTCTTCAGCGTGTAGGAGGTGTAGTACTTGAACGCGCCGAGAAACGTCGGGAACCGGAACTTCTTGGCGTAGGCGCGGTCCAGCAGCTCCTTGACGAAGTTGCGCGAGTACCGGTCGAGAACCTCACGCTCGTAGTAGTTCTCGCGGATCAGGTAGTCGAGCTTCTCGTCCTGGTTGTGGAAGAAGACGGTGTTCTGGTTGACGTGCTGCAGGAAGTACTGCCGCGCCGCGAGCACGTCCTTGTCGAACTGGATTTTGCCGTCGGAGTCATAGAGGTTCAGCATCGCGTTGAGCGCGTGGTAGTCCGTTTCACCCGGCCCGCCGGCAAAGTGGGCGGGGGTGCCGGACGTTACAGCCTCTGCAGCGACGGTTGGTGGCACGTCTGTTCCTTCCAGAAGTCGGAGAGCCCCGCGCGAACGGCATCCACGTCGTCGGGGGTCCCCATCAGTTCGAAGCGGTAGAGGTAGGGAACGCCGCACTTGCGGGAGACCACGTTGCCCGCGTAGGCGAATTCCGCACCGAAGTTGTTGTTGCCCGCGGCGATGACGCCGCGGATCAGCGACCGGTTGTGTTCGTTGTTCAAAAAGGCGATGACCTGCTTGGGCACGTAGCCGCCGGAGTTAAGGTCGGGGGTGGCCCGCCCGCCGCCGTAGGTGGGCAGTATCAGCACGTACGGGTCATCGACCTCGATCTGTCCGTGCAGCGGTATCCGCGTGGCGGGAATCTCCAGTTTCTGCACGAAGCGGTGGGTGTTCTCCGACACCGACGAGAAATAGACCAGGTTGGGCTCCGGGATACCCATGGCGCCGCAACCTCCTGCTCTGCTTACCTGTCGTCGACTGCGCTAGGCACTGAGTACCGCACCCGCGAGGGCCTTGATGCGGTCCGGACGGAATCCCGACCAGTGGTCGTTGCCGGCCACCACCACGGGGGCCTGCAGGTAACCGAGTGCCATCACGTAGTCGCGCGCCTCGGGGTCCAGCGTGATGTCGACCTTCTCGTAGGCCAGACCCTGCTTGTCCAGCGCCTTCTGGGTGGCCGTGCACTGCACACAGGCCGGCTTGCTGTACACGGTGATGCTCATGGATGCCGCTCCTTCGCGGGAGATGGGACGTACGGACTGGCAACTATTCGGGGGACTACATCTGTGTTTCGCTCGGCGATCCGGCAAGATCCCGAATTCCCGTCGTTCGCCTGCCGGGTCCAGCGGGCCGACAACGCCGGTTCCGGGGATCTCGCCAGCCCTGCTGGCTTGGTGAATCTGGGATCTGCCGGTGCTCGAAACACTACACCTGGGGGGTCGCGAGGTGAAGAGATACAAGATGTTCTGAATAACATTTCTGAAATTCCCTGGTCGTAAGCGTTGCCAGCCAGCCGGGCCCGGCGTGTCGCGCGTCACAACCCCGGTTCGCCGTTGTGCCACGGATCGGTATATCAGTGCCCACCGACAAGCAGCCCGGACCTTCCCCGCGTGATGGCCAACAGCAAAGCCGTCGGCGCCGGGGCCGGCGGCTTTGTGGTTCGTCGTCGATGACGCTGCCGGCCCCCCGGCCTGCGGTTTGCCCGTTGCCGCAGCGCTCAGCCGACCTCGGCGACGAGCTTGCCGACAACCTCCCGCACAGTGGCCGACAGCTCGGCGCGTTCCGCCGGAGCCTTACCCTCCAGAGTTTTCAACGGGACGGAGAGCTTGATCGACTCGACCACCCGGGCACCAGCGAAGCCGAACGACTTGCGGGTTTCCTCGTGCGCCCAGACTCCGCCGTACTGGCCCATAGACCCGCCGATGACCGCCACCGGCTTGCCCTCGAGCCCGCGGGCCGGCGAACTGCCACGGCACACGCTCGCGACCCTGGGCGACGCGTGACAGAGCCTGGCCCGCAAATTGTGCGCAACGTGACGGACGGCTGGATCCGGCCATGTCGACCTCCACCGATTCCTGGCCTCGGTCGAGTTGCGGCGCCCTCCCGATCCGGCTACTCGGTGCGCGACTCGAACTCGCCTTGCCGCGGCACCGCGCCGGGCCGCAAGGCGCGCATGAACGCCATGTTGACCCCGTGCATCGCCAGGCTGTAGGGCCACCAGGCGAATCGCTTGAAGGCGTAGAGCGCCCGGATGTCCGCCGAGGTGTAGATCAGATACCGGTTCTTGGCCACCCCGGCCACAATCTTGTCGGCCGCCCGTTCCGGCGACACGGCGTGGCCGCTGAAGCGGTTTACCCAGCGAGCGACCCTGGGGTCGTCGCGGTCGACACCGGCGATCTCGACGGTATCGATCAACGGGGTGCGCACCGCGCCCGGCACCACCACCGACACCCCGATGCGATGGCGGGCCAGGTCGAAACGCAGCACCTCGGAAAGACCGCGCAGCCCGTACTTGCTGGCGCTGTAGGCGGCGTGCCAGGGCAGCGCGACCAGCCCGGCCGCCGAGGAGACGTTGACCAGGCGCCCACCGCGTCCGGCCGCGACCATCGGCGGGACGAACGCCTCGATGACGTGGATCGGCCCCATCAGATTGACGGCGATCATCGTGTCCCACTGCTCGTGGGTCAGCCGGTCCACGGTGCCCCAGGCCGACACCCCGGCGATGTTCATCACCACATCCATGCTCGGGTGCGCGGCGTGAATGTCGGCAGCGAACGCTGCGACCGCGTCGCGGTCGGCGACGTCGAGGGCGCGATGCTCGGGCACCCGCGCGCCCAGCGCGAGCGCGTCGGCGACGGTGAGCTGCAGACCGTCGGCGTTGCGGTCGGCCAGGTAGAGCTGCGCGCCGTCGGCGGCCAGGCGCAGCGCGGTCGCGCGGCCGATGCCGCTGGCCGCGCCGGTGACCAGACACCGCTTCCCCGCGAAGTACCCCCCGGATGCGCGGTGCGCCATGGTCGAGACCATACCGGCGGCGGCGCGGCTCACGGGTGGTCGCCACCCCACAGCGCGTTGAGCCACAGCCGCTCGAGAACCGCCACCCGCCGGTCCACGTCGTCGTCGGTGCCGACCATGACGGGGTCGCCGGTCAGCGCCAGCGCCGTGGTGCCCGCCAGGGTGCGCACCAGAGTCGGGATGTCATCGCTGATCGGGTGCGCGGTCCCGGCCGCCATCTCGGCCTCGACGATCGCGACGATCTCGCGCAGCACCACCTCGAACTGCTGCTCGAGGATGTCGCGGATCTCGTCGTCGGTGTAGCGGGCGGCATTGCAGGCCGTCATCACCGGGTCGTTGTGCGCGTACACGGCGGCGGCACTGCCCACCATCCGCGCGGCGAACTGCTCGGGCGACTCCCCCGGCTGGCGGGGAGCGAAATACTGAGTGAGCTCTTCGAGTTCCTCGGTGGCCTCGGCCACGATCTGGGCGAGCACCGCGTACTTGGAGTCGAAGTAGAAGTAGAAACCGGAGCGGGCCACCCCGGCGTGGGCGCTGATCGTGGCGACCGACAGTTCCGCGAACGGTCTTTCCTGCAGTAATTCGCGCGTGGCTTGGATGATCGCCTGCCGCTGCTTGTCGCCACGCCGCAGCGCCGGCCCCGGCTCCGGATCGGCGGCGTGCGTGCCCATGCCCCGACCTTGCACCACGCCGACCGAAAAACAAACTTGACAGCCGTCAAGTTCGTCCCGAAGGATGGCGATAAGTGACCGCAGTCACCTGTCCCGGGCACCCCAAGGAGCGTCCATGGTTGCCACCATCAGCACCCCGCACTACCTGCTCGACCAGGCACGGCGCCGCCTGACTCCGTCGATCAACAACTTTCCCGGCATGGGCCTGGTCGAACGCAAGCTGCTGAACACCGAGTTCCCGGAGCACAAGCTGGCCGACCCACCGCCGGGCAGCGGGCTCAAACCGGTCCTCGGCGACTCCGGGCTGCCGATTGTCGGGCACCTCATCGAGATGTTGCGTGGCGGACCGGACTACCTGATGTTCATGTACCGGAGCAAGGGTCCCGTCATCTTCGGGGACTCGGCCGCCATGCCGGCCGTCGCGGCGCTGGGCCCCGACGCCGCGCAGGTCATCTACTCCAACCGCAACAAGGACTACTCCCAGCAGGGTTGGGTCCCGGTGATCGGACCGTTCTTCCACCGCGGGCTGATGCTGCTCGACTTCGAGGAGCACCTGTACCACCGCCGGATCATGCAGGAAGCGTTCACCCGCTCCCGGCTGGTCTCCTACGTCGAGCAGATGGACAAGGTCGTCACGCAGGTGGTCGCCGACGACTGGGTGGTCAACGATGCGCGCTTCCTGCTGTACCCCGCGATGAAGGAATTGACCCTCGACATCGCCTCGATGGTGTTCATGGGCCACGAGCCCGGCACCGACCACGAACTGGTGACCAAGGTGAACAGGGCGTTCACGGTCACGACGCGCGCGGGCAACGCGATCATCCGCACCCCGGTGCCGCCGTTCACCTGGTGGCGTGGCCTGAAGGCACGCGAGCTGCTGGAGAACTACTTCCGGGAGCGGGTCGCCGAACAGCGCGGCAAGGACGGCAACGACCTGTTGTCGGTGTTGTGCCGTAGCGCCGACGAGGACGGCAACACGTTCACCGACGAGGACATCGTCAATCACATGATCTTCCTGATGATGGCTGCGCACGACACCTCGACGTCCACCGCGACGACTATGACCTACCACCTGGCCGGCAACCCGGACTGGCAGGAGCGCTGCCGCGACGAATCCGACCGTCTCGGCGACGGGCCGCTCGACATCGAATCGCTGGAGAAGCTGGAGGCGCTCGACCTGGTGATGAACGAGGCGATCCGGCTGGTGACACCGGTGCAATGGGCGATGCGCCGAACGGTCCGCGACACCGACCTGTTGGGCCACTACATCCCCACGGGGACCAACGTCATCGCCTATCCCGGGCTGAACCATCGATTGCCTGAATTGTGGACCGAGCCAACGAAGTTCGACCCGGACCGCTTCACCGAACCGCGCAACGAGCACAAGCGCCACCGCTACGCGTTCTCGCCGTTCGGCGGCGGCGCGCACAAGTGCATCGGATCGGTGTTCGGGACGCTGGAGATCAAGACGATCCTGCACCGCATGTTGCGCAGGTACCGGCTCGAACTGCCCCGGCCGGGATATCGGGCCGAGTGGGACTACGGCGGCATGCCGGTACCCAAGGACGGCATGCCGATCATGCTGCGTCCCCTCTGACGGCCCTCGCCGCGAACAGCCGGTTCGCGCAGGCGATCACGGCGCCCAGCGCGGACTGCGTCGGATCGTCCGACCAGCCCAGTGCCCACTGGACGCCGACGCCGTCGGTGCCGCGGACGAAGGTCACGGTGTCGGCGCCCGCTCGTCTCTGATGGAACTTCAGGATCTCCACGGTGATCCCGCGTCCGTGCAGCATCGCGGTGAGGGCGGCGATCGGCCCGCTCGCGGCGGCGGTCGAGGTGGCGATGCGGTCGCCGACGGCGATCACGGCCCGGAAGTTGCGCGCCTGCGGACCGAGGCGCCCGGCGGGACGCTGCGCGTCGGTGCATTCCCACTGGCCCAGCCGCACGGGGCCCGCGCCGTGACCGTAGGTCGCGACGAAAGCCTCCCAGGACATGGCGTCGGCCTCCTCCCGCAGACCGCGGGGCAGCGGGACGCCGGAGCGATCAGGCGGTGAGGAAACCGGCCGGGAAACAAGCATTTCGGTCTTCTTCGGTCGACGGGAACGACCGACGGCAGTAGCTTCCGACCCACAGCGGGGGGTCGGTCTTGGTCAGACCCCGCTGCGGGTGCCGGCTACTACAGCACGGGAGAGAAGACGCACGCGCCGAACAGTAGACGCAGCGGGCCGACGACGCAAATTCGCACGGCGCAGTCGCCTGACACACCCTTGACCGGGGGTGAGCAGCGAAAGACTCGGTGGCCAAAATGTTTTCGGTCCGGGACCCGAAGCCGCACCCGCCGCGCGGTGGGCGATAGCATGCGGTGCTCCAGAAATCGCACATTCAGATGTTCCACCAGGCAACGAAAGGCGCTTCGATGAACCCGGAGAAGACGGGCAAGGTGATGCAGACGGTGAAGATCCTGGTTGCCGTGGGGGCGACGCTGTTCGCGGTGCTGTCCGCAGGCTGCGCGGAGCAGGCGCCGACGGGCACCGGCGTGACTCCGGCGTCGCAGCCCCCCGCGCACTAGCCGAAAGTTACGACCGCGGCGAGGGCTCACACCGCAGATACGCCCGGATCGTCGTGCCGGTCGCGGCGGTGTGGGTACGCACCAGCTCGGAGACGGCGTTGACCAGAAACAGTCCGCGGCTGGCGGGGCCGGCGGAGCCCGGGTTCAGGAGCCCGGCCAACGGATCGTCGAGGCGTCCGCCGTCGCGCGCCTCACACACCAGGTGCTCGGCTTCCCGCCAGAAGGACAACCGGCAAACGCCGTCGGCGTACATCAGGCTGTTCGTCGCCAGTTCGGTGGTGACCAGTTGCAGGTCCTCGAGCGCGTCGCCGGACAACCCCACCCAGCTGGCGTAGTCGACGGCGAATGACCGCGCGGGGCGCAGATCCTCGGACTTTCTGACCGTGTAGGTGACGGCCCCCGGATTGGCCGTGAGCGGCTGGTTGCAACTGGCCAGCGCGACGTCGGGCGCATACTCGGTGCTGGGATCCAGCGCGCCGTACCTCCACAGCAGCGGGTGGGTGGCGCGGGCACTCGCCAGAACGTCGTCGTGAAGTCGGCCTGCGTCGTACAGGCACAGTCCCGTCACCGGACGGCCCTCCAACGCCACGTTGGCCAACGCTTCGTGCTGTGTGCAGGCGACGAACTCCTCGGGGGTGCGTCCGGGCCAGGCAACCTGGCTGACGATCCGCACCCGCCGATCCGGATGCTCCTCCGCGAAGGAACTCGAGAGCGCAAGGAACCGGCCCGGATTGCGTGCAAGCTCGGCGATGTCGACCAGGCGCAGCCCACTCGCGGATTCGCCGGGTCCGCCGCACAGTTCGTCGCGCAGCGTCGCCAGGTTGTCTTCGGGCATGGCGACAAGAACAGGCTCACCGAGTGTCAAACCCTCGGCGGCGAAGTCGACGACATGATCCCTGCACTCGCGTTCGGACCCGTAGAGAAGCGCGCAATGAACAAAACCCTGTCGCTCGTCCCCCATGTCCAAGGACGCCTCTCGCTTTCCCTCAGAAGCCAACCCCCTGCCGGACCGGCCGTAACGGGTAGTGCTCTGTGTCCATACCCACCAATCGCGTTTGCTATACGCGCGACCTCCGCTACAACCACCAGGACGCCGCGGCGTCGAGATGGCGTCGGAGACGGTAGCGGGCCAAGCTGTCGTCGCCGGCCGCGACGGCCTGCAATATCCGCAGGTGGGCGTGGTCGACAGCGACGACATCGTCACCCGTCGGCGGCGGCCGGCCCGTGTTGCTGGACCAGTGCCGGCGAAACAACTCGACGATGATGCGCAGGAACAGGTCGAGCAGTGCGTTGCCGGCCAGGTGCGCCAGGCCGACGTGGAAGGCGAACTCCTCGTCCGCGATCCGGCGCACGTCTCCGGCCGTCCCGTGCCCGATGCCGCTTCGAGCGGTCAGGAAGGCCGCCACCTCGGGGTGGGTGCGCCGCTGGAGCACCCTGGTCACGTTGTCGATCTCGATGGCGTCCCGGACGCAACGCAGGTCCTCGCGAGTGGGCTTGCGGTACTGCAGGTACAGCGCGATGGTGTCGATGCTGGCCTGTGCCTGCGGTGTGGTGACGATCAACCCGCCGCCCGGTCCGCGCCGCATGCGCGCGATCGCATGGTGCTCGAGCAGCCGCACCGCTTCGCGCAGCACCGCCCGGCCCACCCCGTAGCGCTCCAGCAGCGTCGCCTCGCTGCCGAAGACCGAACCGACGTGCCACCCACTGGCGGCGATGTCGTCACCGATAGTGGCCGCGAGGCCCTCGGCCAACTTGCCGCGCGGCGCCTCGGGGTCCATGCGGCGCGCTCGTGTCCGGCCCGCCCGGGCGCCGGGGCCCGCACCGCCGCCGGGGTGATGCTGCTGCAACCAGGACGTCACCCGTTCCACGTGACGCTCGCTGAGCGTCTTGGCCCGCGCCACGTCGCCGGCGGTGACGGCGGCCACGATCTCGCAGTGGTCGCCGTGCATGTGCTCGATCGCCTCGACGGCCTCGCTCGCCGAGTCCGTGCGCGCCGTGCGCGCGTACCGAGCGGTGAGCCTGATCAGCACGTCGACGAACAGTTGCAGGACCGGGTTCTGCGACCGCTCCGCGAGCGCGACGTGGAACTCGTCCCCCGGCGCCGGCAGGCCCGGCTTCCACTGCTCCTCGGCGCGCAACACCGCCCGCAGCCGGGCGATCCCGGCCTCGTCGATGCATTCAGCGGCAAGGGAGGCCGCCAGCGGCTCCAGCACCCTGCGCGCGGTGAGCAGGTCCCCCAGGGTGGTGCCCAGATACTCCAGGTAAATGACGACGGCCCGGGTCGCGGGGCCGGCATCGGGCTCGCAGACCAGCAGCCCGCCGCCCCGCCCGCGCCGCATCCGGGCGACCTGGTGATGCTCGACGAGGCGCACCGCCTCGCGAAGCACGGATCGACTCACCGAAAACCGTTGCTGCAGTAACTTTTCGGATCCCAGCGACTCACCGACCGGCCAGCCGCGGCGCACGACATCAGCCTCGATGTCGCGGGCGATTTTTGAAGCCAGCTTGTCGGCCCGGCCGATTTCCGCACTCAATTGCGCCCTCCGGCAGAACTTTTCGTTGTTGTTAGCAGGTCAGCAACATGCATCCGGCGACCGGACCACCGCCTACGGAGATCACGCCGACCTCGGGGTGCGACGCCACCTGCCGCTCCCCCGCCTCGCCGCGCAACTGCAGGCAGCCTTCGTGCAGCGCCCAGTAGCCGTGCATGCGCCCCGCAGAGAGCTGCCCGCCGTAGGTGTTGAGCGGCAGGGCCCCGTCGCGGGCGATCCGTGTCCCGCCGTCGACGAACGGCCCGGCCTCGCCGTCGCCGCAGATACCGAGGGCTTCCAGCCACGCGAGCGTCAGAAACGTGAAACCGTCGTACACCTGCGCGACGTCGAGGTCGGCGGGCGTCAAGTCGGTGCGCGACCACATCTGGGCCGCGGCATCCGACATGGCCATCTTCGGGTAGTCGTCGCGGTGGAACCAGCCGCCGGCGCCGTCGGACCCGCCGAGCGCCTCCACCGACACCGCCCGGTGCGGGCAGTCGCGCGCGTACTCCTCGTTCGACACCACCACCGCGACCGACCCGTCGATCGGGACGTCGCAGTCCAGCAGCCCGAACGGCGTCGACACCGGCCGAGCGCCGAGGTAGTCGGCCATCGTCATCGGCTCGCGATACACCGCAAGGGAATTGCGCGCCGCGTTGCGCCGTCCGTTGAGCGCGACCCAACCCAGCTGCTCTTTGGTGGTGCCGTAGAGCTCCATGTGGCGGCGGCAGTTCAGCGCCAGCCAGTTCGCGGCGGAGTAGGCGTGCGCCGCAATCAGTTCGTTGACGTCGTCCATGGGACCGATCGCCGGGCGTGGCGCCCCGTCGGGCGCGTCGAACAACCGCGCGAGCGGCGGGGCGGGGGCGTCATCGGTCTGCGGCTGCACCGGGACCGTGCCGCCGAGCATCTGCACGGTCCGGTACACCACGACATGGCGGGCCCGCCGCTCGGCGACCGCGCGACAAGCCGACATCACCGGGCTCAGCAGCCCACCCGTGCCGAACCCGGATCCGCAGTCGGCCGCCTCGATCCCCAATTCGGCGTTGACCACCCCCAACGGGGTGTCACCCAGGGTCGCGATTCCGTCGATGTCGTCGGCCCGCAGCCCGGCGTCGGCGATGGCGGCCCGGACCGCCTCCAGGGTGAGTTCGGGTCCCGGGATGCCGGTGCGGCGACCGATCCGGGAGATGCCGAGGCCGGACACGATCGAGTCCTTCTCGAAACACGTCATCGCCGCACCGTCGCCGACCACACCATGAGCAATAGAGTGTACTGTATTGCCCGTGCCGGGCGAGCTGCTCATCGAACATTGCGGCGACTGCGCACGCTGGGTGCATCCGCCGAGCGGCCACTGCCGTGATTGCGGCGCAACGCTGGTCCCCCGGCCGGTCTCCGGCCGCGGGACGGTGTTCACCCACACGGTCAACCACCACCCGTACAACCCGCAGATCCCGACCCCCTACGTGATCGCCATCGTGGAGCTGGCCGAGCAGGCCGGGCTGCGCGTGGCCGCCACTATCGTTGACTGCGAACCCGATTCGGTGACATGCGGGATGGCCGTCGAGATCCGCCCGGAGCCGGGAAGCGGCGGCGCCCCAGTGTTCGCCCCCGCCTGAGGGTGGCGAGCAGACGCATTAAGGGCGCTCAGTTGACCAGCGGGTCGCGCGGCATGCCCAGGATCCGCTCGGCGATCTGATTGCGGGTGACCTCCGAGGTGCCACCGGCGATGGCCATGCCGCGCGCGCCCATCACCATCCGGCCGACCACCGCGCCCGGCCCGTCGGTCAGCGCCACCTCGGGTCCGGCCAGCGCCGCCCAGATCGCGGCGCCCTCGATCATGTGGTCGGCCAGTTTGAGCTTGGTGATGTTGCCCTCCGGGCCGGGGCCGGCGCCTTCGACGCTGCGGGCCGCGCGACGCAGGTTCAGCAGCCGCAGGGCGTGATCCTCGGCGAGGAATCGGCCCACCCGGGCCTTCGCACCCGCCAAGCAGTGCCCGTCCTGCCCGGCCAGCTGCACCAGGGCCGGGGCCAGTCCCCCGTAGTACGCCCCGCTGCCACCGCCGATGCTCACCCGTTCGTTGCCCAGCGTGGCACGCGCGACCGTCCACCCCGCGTTGGGCGTGCCGACGACGTCCTCGTCGGGGACGAACACGTCGTTGAAGAACACCTCGTTGAATTCCGATCCACCGGTGATCTGCCGCAACGGCCGCACCTCGACCCCGGGCCCCTTCATGTCGATGATCACCGTGGTGATGCCGGCGTGCTTAGAAGCCTCGGGATCGGTGCGCACGGTGGCCAGCCCACGCGCGCAGTACTGGGCCCCGCTGGTCCACACCTTCTGCCCGTTGATCATCCAGCCACCGTCCACCCGGACCGCCCGCGTCTTGACGGACGCAGCATCCGAGCCGGCCTCCGGCTCGGAGAACAGCTGGCACCAGATCTCTTCCTGGCGTAGCGCCTTTTCGACGAATCTCTCTATCTGCCACTCGGTTCCGTGCTGGATCAGAGTCAGGATCACCCACCCGGTGATCGAGTAGTCGGGGCGTTCGATGCCCGCCGCGCGGAACTCCTCCTCGATCACCAGCTGCGCGACGGCGTCGGCGGCGCGACCCCAGGGCCTGGGCCAGTGCGGCATCACGTAGCCGGTCGCGATGAGCTTGTCGCGCTGCGCCCTGGCGTCCAGCGCCGCGATCTCGGCGGCGTCGGCGCGGACCCGGGTGCGCAGCTCTTCGGCTTCGGGCGGCAGGTCCAGGCTGTTCTCCCGGGTCGCCCCGGCCGCGGTGCGCTCGAAGACGTCGCGGGGCGGCCCGTCACCGCCGAACAGCGCATTGCTCACCAGCGCCCGGCGCAGGTGCAGGTGCGCGTCGTGCTCCCAGGTGAAGCCGATCCCGCCGTGCACCTGGATGTTGAGTTCGGCGTTGCGCGCGTACGCGGGAAAGGCCAGCGCCGCGGCTACGGCGGCGGCCAGCCGGAACTGCGCCTCGTCGGCCGAAGAGTCCTCTTCGGCGGCGCGCGAGGCATCCCACACCGCGGCCACCGCAGACTCGGCGCCCACCAGCATGTTCGCGCAATGATGCTTGACCGCTTGGAAAGTCGCGATGGTGCGACCGAACTGTTGGCGCACTTTGGCATAGCCGACGGCGGTCTCGACGCAGTCCGACGCACCGCCGACCGCCTCGGCGGCCAGCAGCGTGCGGGCCCGGGCCAGCGCCGAGTCCCGCGCGCCCGGCATGACGTCGCCGGCGGTGACCTTGACGTTGCGCAGGCGCACGCGTCCCGAACGCCGGGTCGGGTCGAGATTCTCCGGCACGTCGACCGTGACGCCGGCGCGGTCGCGCTCCAGCAGCAGGACGTCGTCACCGGCGGCGATCAGCAGCAGCTCGGCCAGCCCGGCCCCCAGCACGATCCCGGCCTCGCCCTCGGCGACGCCGTCAGCGAGTTCGACGCGGCCATCCAGGCCGATTCCCGCGACGACCGTGCCGTCGATGAGCCCGGGCAGCAGCCGCGACTTCTGCTCGGCGGTGCCGTTGTTGGCGATCACCGCCGACGCGATCACGGTCGGCACGAAAGGCCCCGGCGCGACGGCCCGGCCGAGTTCCTCGACCACCACCACGAGCTCGGGCAGCCCGTAGCCCGACCCGCCGTGCTCTTCGTCGATGTGCAGCCCGAGCCAGCCGAGTTCGACCAGGTTGGGCCAGAACGCCGGCCGCGCCTCGTCGGTGGCGTCGAGCAGCGACCGCGCCGCCCAGCGCGCCTGCTGTGACGTCAGAAAACCGCGGGCCACCTCGGCGAGTTCGCGGTGATCGTCGGTCAGTGCGATAGCCATGGGTTCTCCTCGCGCGCCGCTACCCGCTCCGCATCCTCGCGGGGGGGGATGACCGCCTGCCCCGCTCCGGAAGGGAGCGGGGCGGCTGGCTAAAGAGTGTACTTATTCCGGCACGGGGCCCGGCCCGGGGTGGCTACTTCGGTGCGAACCGCTGCCCGGCGTCGAGCCGGATGCACTGGCCGTTGAGCATGGGGTTGTCCACGATGGCCGCCGCCAGCTTCGCGTACTCGATGGGCCGGCCCATCCGCTTGGGGAACGCCGCGTCCTTGACCAGGGAGGTAGCCATCTCGTCGGGAACCATGGACGTGATGCCGGTCAGAATGCCTGGAATCTGTAACGTTACGCGGGCACGCTAGCGTGTCCGCCGGGCCAGGTTGTCGGCGAGCCTCACGGCGAATCGGAATGCCACCGCCAGTCCGGCCGGTGGACGTAGTGCAGCGCCTCCGCCACCGTCAGCCCCCTCGCCGCGCGGGCGCGGTTGTCCGCACAGTGAGCACGGAAGATCGCCATCTCCTCCTGGCTCGGCGGATGCACGTCGCGATAGGGCACCTTCTGCCCCACCAGCATCACCAGATACCCTTCGAGCCCGAACTGATTGTCCTGCCCGATCGTGCTCGTCACATAATGCCGGCAGAAGCCCGTCGGCCCGTTCTCGCGATAGAAGTCCAGCAGCGGCTGCACCGGTGTCACGTCCACCTCGTTGCGGCACGCGGTCCAGAACTCGTTGTCGATGCGGGTGTTGAACCGGTAGTGGATCGACAGGAAGTCCCTGATGCCGTCCCACCAGTCGACGAACAGCGTGTTGTACAGCGCCTGAAGGCTCGGCGTCGGGTCGAGCTGCGACTGCACGAGCATCTCGACCATCGCCTTGATCTGCGACGACGCGACCATGAGCGCGGTCGCCTCGAGCGGCTCGACGAAGCCGCACGCGTTGCCGATCGCGAAGACGTTCTTGACCCAGCCCTTCTCGTAGCGCCCCGATCCGAACTTCACGACGTGATCCCATGTCGTGGCCTTCGGGTTCTTCTGCACGAACTCCTCGCGCGCCTGGTCGTCGCTGAGGAACTGTGACGAATAGACGTAGCCGCGGTTGATCGCGTGCTCGTGGTCGATCTGCCAGCACCAGCCGGCCTCCATCGTCTCGGCGATGGTGTAGGGGTGGATGAACTCGTCGGTCCGGTCCCAGGTGCCCACGACGGCGCGGTCGCAGAACAGCGAGCTGTCGTACGGGACGAACGGCGTCCCCAGCGCGCGGCCGAGCAACTCGGAGCGAAATCCGGTCGCGTCGACGTAGAAGTCGGCCGAGAACGTGCGACCGTCGTCGAGGATGACGGCCTGCACGCCCTTCTCGTCGACGGGCACACCGGTGATGCGGGCGTCGATGAGCTCGATGCCGCGCACGACGCACGCAGCCTCCAGCGCCTCGACCAGCGCGGGATTGAACAGGTGAAGCGCGGTGTTGGGCGTGATCATCGGCCCTTGGCCGCTCGGATGCTGCTCGAACGCCTTGCCCTGAGCCATCAGCGCGGCGTTCATGTCGACGCTGTCGAAATCGTCGCCGCAGTAGAAGCCGTTATAGCGGCCGAGGTCGGTGTAGAACGCGTCGAGCTGGAATTGGAACCCGTAGTCGAAAGACTCGCGCGGCCCCCACAGGAAGTGGATGCCCGTCTTCCAGGTCGGCCGGACGGTCGAATAGAACTGCTTCTGCGGCAGCTTCAGATAGTCGAAGAGCAGGTTCACGATCTGCGGCGTGGTGCTTTCGCCGACGCCGATCACGCCGATGTCCTTGCTCCGCACGACGCGGATGCCGAGCGCAGGAGCCTGTTGCTTGAGCGCGAGCGCAGTCATCAGGCCGGCGCTGCCGCCGCCTACGACGAGTACGGATTGGATCATCGACTCCCTGCTTCCCGTGCACGCGAGCGCCCCGCCGACACGATCATCACGGTATCCGGCTTGCCGGCCGTGCCACCCGGTGACTCAGTACTAAAGTCGAGCGATGCGAGTCGAAATCGGCTTGGGCACCACACAGGCCATCGCCGCGGTTGTCGGCAGGGGCAACTGCGTCGTGGACGAAATTGCGCCCGGCGGCGCGGTGGCGGTCGCGCTCACCACGCTGCCGGCCGGTTTCCAGCGCACCTTCCGGCTGGAGCGGCGCGCCGCCGCGGCCTCGTGAGCCGGCCCGCCGTGGACCTCTACGACGTCATGCGAACCGCGTTCGCCGCGCGCGAGTTCACCGACGACACCCTGCCCGACGAGGTGCTCTCGCGCATCCTCGACAACGCGCGGTTCGCCCCCAGCGGGGGAAACCGCCAGGGCACACACGTCATCGTGGTGCGTGATGCGCAGACCCGTCGCCGCCTCGCCGAGTGTGGCGCGCCCGCCGCCCGCCGCTACGTCGCCCAACTCACAGCCGGCGAGAACCCGTGGAATCCGCTGCGTCCCAGCGGTGTACCCCAGGACGTGATCGAGGCGACCGCAATTCCCGACACGTTCGTCGCGCCGCTGGCCAATGCGCCGGTCCTGCTGGTCGTCTCCGTCGACCTGAGCGTGGTCGCCGCCCTCGACCAGGGACTGGACCGCGTCGGCATCGTCGGCGGAGCGTCGGTTTATCCGCTGGTGTGGAACATCCTGCTGGCCGCCCGCAACGAGGGCTACGGCGGCACCCTCACCACGATGGCGATCGCGGCCGAGGACCGGGTCCGCGCGCTGCTGGGCATCCCCGACACGCACGCGGTCGCCGCGCTCGTGCCGCTGGGCAAGCCGACCCGCCGGCCGACCAGGCTGCGCCGCCGGCCGGTCGCCGAGTTCGTCACCCGCGAACGCTTCGACGGCCCCGCGTTCGAGGGCTGAACCGGAGTCCCTACACCGGGAGGCGACGTGAGCTATCTGCTCCTCATCTGTGCGATCTTGGCCGAGGTGGTGGCGACCAGCCTGCTCAAGAGCACCGAGGGTTTCAGCCGGCTCTGGCCGACGGTGGTGTGCCTGGCCGGGTACGCGGTGGCGTTCGCGCTGCTGGCGCTGTCGATTTCCCGGGGCATGCAGACCGACGTCGCCTATGCGCTGTGGTCGGCGATCGGGACGGCCGCGATCGTGCTGATCGCCGTGCTGTTCCTCGGCTCGCCCCTGTCGGTTGCCAAGGTCGTCGGGGTCGGCCTGATCATCGCCGGCGTCGTCATGCTGAACCTCTCCGGCGCCCACTGAGGAACTCCGTGGCGGCGCGACGTGGCGGCGGCGCGAACGCCGATCAGCCACCCGCGCGTGGGTAGGCGTTCACGCGGTCGACGCCCATTGCGCGCCTGGTGTGCAGGCACCGATGACACACTGACGACCTGCCGGTGCTCTCTCAGGGACGAGGACCCATCATGACCGATCTCGACCAGCCGACCTCCGAGGGAATCTCCCCGAGCAGCCCCACCCGGGCCGACCTGATCGAGCATTCCCGCACCGGGATGGGCGCGGCCGCGCTGCAGCGAGCCATCACCGACCACCTGCGTTACTCGATCGGCCGGCCGGCCGCGGCCCTGCGTCCCGAGCGTTACTACCGGGCGCCGGCGCTGGCCGTGCGCGACCGCATGCAGGACCGCAGGGTGGCGTCGATGCAGACCATGCTGGATCTGGGCATGGAGCGGTCGGCGAGGAACGCGCTGGCGGCGATGGGCCAGAACCTGGACACGGTGCTGGCCTGCGAGGAGGAACCGGGGCTGGGCAACGGCGGCCTCGGCCGGCTCGCCGCGTGCTACCTGGACTCGCTGGCCACTCTGGAGCGTCCGGCGATCGGCTACGGCATCCGCTACGAGTTCGGGATCTTGGCTCGACGCCGGAAATCCCTGCGAGATCGCCAAACCCGACATCAACTATGCGGTGAAGTGGGGTGGCTATGCCGAGCACTACACCGACGAGACCGGCCACGACCGTACGCGGTGGGTGCCGGGGCGGGTACTCAAAGCGCATCCACGAGTACAAGCGCCAGCCCCTCAACGTGCTACACATCGTCGCGCTCTACCACCGGCTCAAGTGCAATCCCGGGCTGTCGATTCCGCCACGGGCCTTCGTCTTCGGCGGCAAGGCCGCTCCCGGCTATTTCATGGCCAAGCGAATCATCAAGCTGATCAACGCCATCGGGGAGACTGTCAACGCCGACCCGGAGGTCAACCGGTTCCTCACGGTGGCGTTCGTGCCGAACTTCACTGTGCGCAACGCGCATCTGATCTACCCGGCCACCGACCTGTCCGAGCAGATCTCCACTGCAGGCAAGGAGGCACCGGGCACCGGGAACATGAAGTTCATGATCAACGACGCGCTGACCATCGGCACGCTCGACGGGGCGAACGTCGAGATCCGCGAGGAGGCCGGGCCGGAGAATTTCTTCCTGTTCGGCCTCACGGAACGCGAGGTTGCGGCGGTCAAGGCGGACGGATACCGCCCGGCCG
>NZ_JBMIOP010000203.1:0-14677 GCF_049197365.1 Mycobacterium sp. THU-M104 | reverse complement strand
CGCCGGCAGCCGCGCTACAAACAGCCGAAAATCTCGTTAACACTCCTGCGCTGCAGCCGATCGAGAACGTCATCAACACCCCCACCGAGGTGCTGTTGGGCCGGCCTCTGGTCGGCAACGGCGCTAACGGCACGCCCGCTAGCCCCAACGGGCAGCCAGGGGGACTCCTCATTGGCAATGGCGGCAACGGCTACAACGGCGCAGGTGGCAACGGCGGCTCAGCAGGTTTACTCGGCAACGGCGGCAACGGCGGTAGCGGTGTCTCCGGGGCTGCAGCCGCATCGATAATCGGCAACGGCACCAACGGCGGTCCAGGAGGCACGGGCGGCGCCGGCGGCCTGCTGGTCGGCGACGGCGGCGCCGGGGGCACCGGAGGGACCGGTGGGGCTGCCGGGTCACTCGCCGGTAGCCCGGGAGTCGGAGGTCCCGGTGGCGTCGGTGGCGCGGCGGGCCTGCTGGGCCTGCCCGGCCCTGGCGGAGGCACTGGACCTTCGGGCAGCGCAAGTATCGCCGGCACGATCCAAGGCGACGTGCAGGGCGCCCTCGGCGATATCGGCGGGGTCTTTGTCCGCGGCGTCGGCGGGATCGTTCACGGGTTCGTCGGTGGCGTGCAACACGCGGTCGTCGGCGTGGTTTCAGGCATCGAACACCAGCTTCTCAACGACTTCGGGCTGGGATTCCTCGATCCCGGGACCGGCGGGATTGGGCTGTTCAACGCGGGCAACAACGACTTCGGGTTCTTCAACTTCGGCAGCAACGACACCGGCATCCTGAACTTCGGGCCCAACCAAAGCGGCGTCTTCAATATCGGCAGCGGCAACGCCGGCGATTTCAATATCGGCTTCCACAACAACGGCACCGCCAACTTCGGATTCAACAACGCCGGCAGCCTCAACCTGGGCGTGGACAACACCGGCAGCTACAACCTGGGACTGTCCAACATCGGCAGCCTGGAGCTCGGCTGGGCGAACACCGGCGCCAACGACCTCGGCATCAAACTCAACGGAGACGACGAGATCGGCATCAGCCGTCTCAATCTGAATCTCGCCAACCTCTGAGTGACTTCGATCGTGAAGCTGAACGTCGTTTGATCGTGAAATTGGGCGTCGGAGTCGCGACCGCCGCGGCACACGTCGACGACCTCCCGAGGGGCCTCGTAGTGGTGTAGCTTTGCGCGGCGAATTTTGCGCACCGAACCTATACCACAGCCGGGTTGGCTATCGCCGTGCCCGCTTCACTCGCACACCCGCCGCACCCGACGGCCCTGCCAATTGTCGCGAACGGCAGGGCCCTTGCAGCGACACGGGTAGCGGTTAGCGTCGGCGAGCGATGTATTGGGTATTGTTGAATAAGGCGACCATGATGGTTGGATCGTCCACCGCGCGTCGCAGGAAGCTATAGTGAGCATCGATTTGGTCTGCGGGAGCACCGATTTCGTTCAGATATGCTGGCGCGCACTGGTCGAATCCCAAGGCGTGAACGAGTTTGGCTTCCGCAGAGGCTGCAACCGGCTGGTAGCGGTCGCAGCGCTCGATGGTAAAGCCAGCCTGATCGAGAAATCCTTCGATGCGCTCGGCGACGTCGTAGGCCGCCCCACGCGCTCTACCGAGTGCATACCACCAGGGACGCCACACGTCGCTGTCGGGACTCTCGGGCAGGAAACGCAAACTGCCGACGTCGGCGACCTCCAATAGCAGTGCGCCGCCCTCGGTGAGCATGTTGGCCATCGCGAGCAGGGCGCGACGAACATCGCTCACGTGCATGAGCAGAAATCTGCTGTAGACCCAGTCGACGCGCACGCCGGCGAGCGGATGGTCCTCAACGGCGGCTTCGACAAAGGTCACGTTGCGACGATGGGCCAGCGCTGCGCGGGCGATTCGCAGTTGATCTGGCGACGCGTCCACGGCGTACACGGTGCCGGTATCGCCGACGCGGGCAGCGATCCTGTCGGTGACCGCGCCATGGCCACACCCCAGGTCCGCGACCGAGTCACCGGCTGCGACGCCGGCTGCTTCGAGAAACGCTGCGGAGTGTGGATCATAAAATCGCCCGAGGAGTTTGAGGCGTCCGGCGTCGGCGTCGCCGACCTGCATGCTGTAGCCACCCTCGGCGGACGTAGCAAAGTCCTCCACAGCCCACCAGCGTAATGCCCTGATGGCGCGCAGCAGTTCGTGCAGACGGGGTGCATCCTCGCTGTGTGTGTAGGCGTCGAGCCAGTTGGCGAGTTGGGCGACAAGCTCAGGAGGCATGGGCGAAACCTGGTGCGCCATGGTTTGCAACACGGTGTCGATCGCGGTGTAGGAGTCTCCTGAACCGAGCGTGGCATAAAGCTGGGCGCGGGCGCGGTCGCTGAGCGAAGCGCTTATCGCACTAGCCAATTCCCACGCCAGCTCAGCTTCAGCCCAGTTGTCCACTTCCTCATCTTCGTTGGCCCGAGCGGTTTGTGCTGGGCGCTGATTGTGTCGGCACTCTATGAGTTTCGTTATCAGCGGCGGGCTGACGCGTGGCCCGGATCTGCTCGGCAAGGATGTCGGCGTGGCCTGCGTGGCGGGCAACCTCGGCGATCATGCCCAGGTAAATGAATCGCAAGCTCACCGTGCCGACAAGGTGGTGTTCGACGGTGTCGTCTAGATGGCGGGTCGCAGCCAGTTCGTTTGACCGTTGACACGCCGCCTCGTATTCGGCGATCACGCCGGCGAGGGTCTCGTCGTCGGCGACGTGGAAGCTGCCGTCGCCACCGGTGGCGTGCCCGTCGCATGCCTCGATGCTCATGCCTGCCAGTGTTCGTTGAAACCAGATGCGCTCGGCTGTAGCGCAGTGCTTGATCAGTGAGATGGGCGTGGTCAATGAGGGAACCTGCTTTTCGCGGGCTTCGGTGTCGGAGAGGTTTTCGACGGCGCGAACAAGTTCACTGCGGTTCAAATCGAGAGTGTTTTCCAGCAGTTGTCGTTCGCTGCCGGTGAACGGACGACCGGGATTCAGTGCAGCGGTCATTGTGAACTCCTTTGTTTCCGTGGTGTTTTCACCCGTCCGGTTGTCGGGTTTGTAGGTTCCTGCGCCGGGCAGGCAGGAGGACTGACGGGTCGATTTGGGTGCAGTGCATCGTCGAGTCGACGAGCGCGAACCAGCGAGCAGCGCTGGTGCGATGAAGGTGCTGGTTCTGCGTGGCCGGTCCCGCGGTGCAGACGCATCGCCGTGACTTGCCGTTAGCCCAGTATGCCCGATGCCCGATCTCGGTACCCTAAGAAGCCGTGCAGGCGCTCCGTAGCAGCGACACCGGCTGGCTCTTGGCGGGATACGTCGGTGTTGGGGGCTTCTTCCTCCAGGAGGTGTTTCTTCGCCGGCGCGGTCCAGCCTCCAGCCTGGCCGCGTCGCGCGACGATGAGGGCACCACGCGGATACTCCTGACATCTTCCGGTCTCGCGTATGGTTTGCCCCTGGCGCTGGGCCGACTCCGTCTGCCGATGATGCCGCCGGCGGCGGCCGCCATCGGGCTGATCATGCAAGCCAGCGGACTGGCGTTGCGGGTGTGGTCCATGCGCACACTTGGCGCCTTCTACACCCGGACGCTGCGCACGGCGCAGAACCAGCATGTCGTCGACACCGGCCCGTATCGGATGATTCGTCACCCCGGGTACACCGGTGCCCTGTTGGTGTGGATCGGCTTAGCGCTTGCCTCGCGCAGTGTGCCCGCGACCGTCGTGGTCGCTGCACTGATGGGACGGGCCTATCAACGACGCATAGCGGCCGAAGAACACCTGCTCCAACGAGCCTTACCCGAATACGGCGAGTACAGCCGCCGAACCAAGAAACTCATCCCGCTCACTTGGTAAAGACTGCCGTGGTGTCGGCGGCGCGTAGAACCAACAGTCCCCTCGGCCGGATAACGTGGCCCGCTTATAGCTCGTGGCCTGCAGTGTTTTCGCGGTCTTGTCCGGTGTCGGTGATGCGGTCCCAGATTTGGGTGTGTACGCGGTGTGCGCTGGTGTGTTGTTGGCGTAGTTGGCGGCGTCGTTGGAGGGCGTCGATAATGTCGGTGTCTCGTAGGGCGGGGTCGCAGCGTTCGGCTTGCTCGAGTACGGCGTCTCGATCGGGCTGGGCGGCGCGGCGTGCTGGGGTCGCCGAATCGATTGTCAGGGTTAGCGACCAGGGCAAGTCGTGGTGAAGCAGTTTGAGCATGGGCGCTGAGGGTGCTGGTGGCCATCCGTGGTCGTCGCCGTCGACGAGGATGAGCCGGGCGCCGCTGTCGGCGGCGTGTTCGGCGAGATCGGCGAGGACTTCGGGTTCGGCGTGGCTGGCGCGGTCGATCACGATGGTGGTTTGGTTGTCGAGTTCGTCGGCCTGGGTGGCGATGCGGCGGTGCAGCGTGTCGATGCTGGGGACGGTGTCGGCGAGGTCGGGGCCGGTGATGCGGGCGGCGCGCTCGGGGTCGGGGCTGCACCACAGGATGCGGCGGTCGGCGATGCGGGCGGCAGTGTGCAGGACGTGCAGGGCGTCGAGTGCTTCGTCGCCGGCGGCGTGCACAGCGGTTACGGTGAAGCCGCTGCGGGCGACCGCGTCAAGTCTGTGGGCGGTGTGGTCTGACAGGGTGGCGGCGGCCTCGGCAGGGATGCGGAATCCGCGTTCGATGCGGTAGTCGCCGCTGGCTGTGAGCATGTCGATTTCGGTGCGCAGCGCGTCGAGTTGTTGGTGGATGTGTTCGGCGTTGCGGGTTTCGGCTTGTGCGAACGCTTTGGCGGTGGCTGTTTCGGCCTGGTCGAGTGCAGCGGCGAGCCGGGCGCACTCGGCGCGGGCGGCTTTGAGCGCGGCCAGGTCTGCGTCCTCGGCGCGTAGGCGGGCCGCCTCGACGTCTTCTGCGGTGACGATGTGCTCGGCGCCGCCGGCCGCCTCTGCGCGGAGGCGCATGGCTTCGGTGAGCTCGGCGTGGAATTGTTCGGCCGGAGTGCGCCTGGGCAGTTGCGTGAGGGCGAATTTGACGGCGGCGCGGGCGAAGTCGATGTCGAGGTCGTCGGCGGCGGGATCAGCGCGTAGCTGGGCCAAGCGGTCGCGTTCGTGTTGTAGGTAGGCGTCGGCGGCGTCGTAGTGCTGCTCGGCGTCTGCCCAGCGGGCCATGACGTCTTGGACGGCCAGCATGTAGGGGCGGTCGCGGTCAGCGCGGGCGCGCAGATCGAGAAGCGAGGCGTCGGCGGCGCGCATGGCTGGGCCTTGGCCGGCGATGACGAGTGTCTGTTGGCGTTGCAGGGCGCGGCGGGCGGCGTGGTATTGGCCGCGCAGGGCGGTTACGTCGGCGACCACGTCGGCGACGGGTCGGGCCAGGGGGCGCACGGTGAGCATGTCTTCGAACGCCAGATCGTCGGCATCGTCGATGTAGGTGGCGTGGTCGAGTGGGTCGGGCGGTAGTTCGTCGTCGAGGTCGGGCGTGATGAGGTTGCCGCCGTAACCGAGGCCGAGTTTTTCCAGCAGCGCATCGTTGGAGATGGTGCGTGGGCGTGCATCATTTTCGAGCGGAGCTTGCTGGGGGTCGAGGTGGGCGAGTTCTTCGTGTTCTTCGGCGCTTAACGGTGCTTCGTCAGGGATGGGGATGTCGATGTGGTCGTAGGGGTGTTCACCGGTGAACAGGTCGATCGAGTAGGTGAGCAGTTGGGCGTATTCGTGGGGTTGAATCGGGACGGGGTTGTCGTGGTCGACGTCGCGGAGGTGGTCGTAGGCGACGTGCAGCAGGTCCAGGGGGGTCCAGCGGGTGGGGTCGGCGTTGTCGATCGCGGCGACCAGGCGCCCAAAGGCGGGGTCAGCGGTGATGGTTTCGGCCATCGCGGTGCCAAACACGGTGGCCAGGTCGGACAGCCACGCGGGCCGCAGGTGGGGGGTGTTCGTTTCCAGGACCGCGGGCTGGAGACGGCCGGCGAGACGCCACCACAGGGCGGCGCCTGGCATTTGGTCGGGCAGCGGGCCGTCGTCGGCGGCGTCGTTGAGCAGTTGGGTGAGGTCGATATCGGTGCGGGCGACATTGGCCAGGTGGGCGGCGAGCTGCGGCCAGTAGGGGTCGCGGCGCACGCGCGGGTCGATAGCGTCGACGAGCGTGTCGAATTGTGCGGTGAGCGGTGTGGTGCGGCCGATGGCGGCGGTGACGGCGTCGAGCAGCACGGTTTGGATGCGGCGGTCTCGCACAGCGTATTGGTCGGGGCCGGTGAGTCGGGTGTCGGCGTCGTCAACGTCGTGGGCGGCGCGGAATACCGCGATTTCTGCGCGCAGTTTGGGGTTTGCGGACAGTAGTGGCCGTGCCCAGGCGGGAGCGGTGGTGGCGTCCCAGTCGGTGGCGGTCTCACGGATCGAGGCGGCGAGCTCGGTGACTAGGTTGTGTCGGGCGTGCAGGTATGCCGCCTGGTCGGGGTCGTTGAGCAAGCCGGTGGGTAGGTCGGGGAGCCAGCGCAGCGGGCCGCTACCGGCCGAGTGGGCGCCGCTGCTATCGAGGCGCCAGTCTAAGACGGCGGCCGGGTCGTGGGCGGTGTCGAGTTCGCGGCTGGCGACCGCGGCCTGTAGGCGCACGATGGGGTCATCGCCGCACACGGCGATTGTGGCCAGGTGCATGCGCAGGGTGGGCCAGGCGGGCATGCGGGTCAGGCCGGTGTAGACCTGGTCGGCGGCGGCGTCGATGGCGGCCATTTTGTCGGGGCCGAGGGTGTTTTCGGCCAATGCGCCGACCGAGTGGGTGTACATGGCGGCAGCCTTGCCAAGGCGGGTGAACGGGTCAGCGGCGGACGCGGCTTCGGTGGTGGCCGACACTTGCGCGCCGTCGCGGGCCAGCACACGTTGTAGGACGTCGATCGCGGTGTTGGGGTGGGTGGCTTTGGGTGTCAGGATGTTGTGGGCATCGGTTTCGGCGGTCTCCACAAAGATGTGGGTTTCGTCGGTGGCGCGGCTCATGGCGACGTAGAGCTGTTGGCGGGTCAGGCTGTCGGCGCCGATGACATAGCAGGTGCCGGTGCGGGTGCGTGACCCGATGGTCATGCCTTGTGCGGCGTCGATGGTGGAGGCGTATCCCAACGTGGTGTAGGCGTTGACATACCAGGCGGGCAGGGTGACTTTCTGGCCGGTGTCAAGCCGCGAGACAGCCAGCGCCCCATTGGGTTTGACCGCGTCGATGCGCCAGCGCTGCCCGTTGCGAACGTAGTCGCCGCCACGGCCCAGGCGCAGCCTGCGGTTGTTTTTGCGGCTGGCGACGATGTCACCCGCGGATGCCTGCAAGCCGTCGGCAAGGGTGGTTTCGCGTAGCTGCGTGGCGCTGCGCGCGGCGTTGGCGGGGTCAGCGGCTAATGCTTCGAGCCGGTCCAAGCGGGCGCGTTCGTTGAGGCTAGCGACGATGAGGTTCGTCGGTGCCAGCATCGTGGAGTCATGGCCGGCGGCGGTGTCGGCGGCCCAGCGTTCGTAGGCTTGGTCGAGGATGGTGTCCCCGGAGCCGACGTGGATGCGCCCGGCGTCGGCGTAGAACGCCAGCCCGGATGGGTCGCCGTCGCGCAACGCTAAACCGGCTTGGGCTTCGGCGCGGGACTTGAAACGCACGACCTCGGTCAAATTCAGGGCGCCGTAGGTGCGCTCGATGTCGCGCAGGATGCCGCCGGCTGAGATGGAGGCGAGCTGTTTGTCATCGCCGACCGGCACGACGCGTGCTCCGCGCGCCTCGGCGGTGGTGATGACTTCATCGAGCTGCAGGGTTCCGGCTTTGCCGGCTTCATCGACGATGATCAGGGTGTTCTCGTCGATCGCGTCGAACCATTTGCGGGCCGGATCGTCGGTGGCGTCGGGGCGGTGTAGCAGCCACAGGAATTTGTCGATGGTGTCGGTTGGGGTGTTGATGTCGTTGCGCAGCACCTGGGCGGCGTTGGCGCTGGGGGACAGCCCGAGCACGGTGCCCCCGGATTCTTCCCACGCTCGCGAAAGCACCGACATCGCCGTGGTTTTGCCTGTGCCGGCCGGGGCCAACACCAGCTGCACCCGTGCCCCCGAGGTCGCAATTTCCCGGACCATGGTTTCTTGGCCGGCGTTCAACGTGCGTCCGCGTTCGGCTTTTTCGGCCAGCAGTGCCATCTCGACCAGGTCGGTGCTTACGCGCCGGCCATCGGTGCGCCCGGCGGCGGCCAGGACACGCTTTTCCGCCGACAAAATCGTTTGACTGGTGAACAAGGCGGTGCCATGCGTGGTGTAGACGCTGGCGCCGTCGCGGCGGCGCAGCAGGGTCGGTTCGTCGAGGTCGGTGTCGGTGATCCGGGCGTGGGCAACACTGTTCGGCTCGGCTAGGGCGGCGGCGGTGACCGCCTCGACCAACGCATGATCACCGGCCCACCCAGCAGCGCGCACAGCCCGCAGCGCTTCGGCGTAGACGTGATTTTTCTGCCAGCTCGACCGTGATTCGGAGACGGTCTCGATGACGACCGCGGCTTGCTCGGCGATCCAGTCGTCGGTGATCTCAGCGACGTCGCGGCGCCGCGGCATCCGAACCCCGGCAAGCATGTCCGACAGGGCTTGTGGGCTACCGAGGATCTCGATGGCTTGGCTGCGCCACTGCTGGCGTTGCTCGGCTTGTGAGCGTGGTTCGTGCTTGGCCGTGCGGGTATCTAGGGTGGCGCGTTGATGCAGCGCGATGGCTTCCACGGTGGTGGGTTCGCGGCCGTGGTCGGCCTGAAATGCCTTGGCCAGTTCGGTGTAGCGGGCTTTGATCATCAACCGCCGCGAGGAGAATGCCTCGTTCAATTCGGCCGGGACACCGACGATTTCGCGGACTGGGCGCTTACCGCGTTCCGTGGCGGGCTGTTCGGCCAAGTGGAGTCCGACGCGCTCGACCGACAACGCTTCGATTCGCGAGTTGTAGAACTCTGAGGCCGACACGGTGCCCTTGAACAAGGGACGTCCATCGAGGGCTAGCCAGCGGTAAATGCCGTCGTGCCCGCGGGCGCGGACCTTGTTGGACACCGCGAGGTGCGTGTGAAGGTCAGGGTCCCCGGCGCGGCTGTCGCGGTGGGTAAACGCGGTGGCGATGACGCCTTCGACGTCGAGTTGGGCTACTCCTTGGGCGCCCATGCGGGTGAACGCCATGTTGTTTTCGATGTAGTCCAGCGTGTCGGAGACGGCCTGATCGTGAATGTCTTCAAGGGTTTTCGCCAGGTCTCGGGGAGCAAGCGCCCATAACACGGAGAAGCTTTTTACCGGGCTGAACGTGAAGTCGTATCCGGCAGTCGACGTGGTCTGATCACGCGACTGGGTGGCGATGAACCCGGTCAATTCTCGGTCATCCAGTGGCGGGCGCTCGTAGGTTTCGGCGAACAGGTCACGGGCGATCGCGGTCCGCATCTGCGCGCGCAGGGTTTCTTCGATTGGGGCGTTCCACGCGAGGCTGTTGGACAGGTTGTGATCGCGGTAGGCGACGGCCAGGCGGCGCTGTAGTTCGGTGGATGCGTCGTTGATGACGAACGGGCGGCCCAGGCTCACAGCCTCTTTCGCGGCGGCCTTGGGAGCCCCCATCGTCTTGATCAGGTGCTCGGCGATGGCGCCGGCGTTGGGGTGTAGTCCGAGTCCGAAGAGGGCCTTCATTTGGTCTTCGGTGACGGTCGATCCGGGCTCGATGCGCCACATCTGGTCTTCGACAGCGGTGGCCCAGGTTCGTGCCGGCGGATCGGCCAAACCGGGCAGCCCGCGTCCGACCCACCGCCCTGGTGATTCGCCTTTGTCGGAGTAGTAGTCGCTCAACGATTTCCGGCCGCGTTCGGTGGCGTCGTGCGCGGCGGTTTGGCGGATCAGGTAGAGGTACCCGTCACCCGCGGTGAGCTTGTGAATGCCCATCATGATCGCGCCACGGGTTTACGGTAAGCGGGTGTCCTTACACGTTCGGCGAATCTCGTTTCGGGCTACCGCGAAACCGCCGTTACCGTTTCGTGACCTAAGTGCAAGAGGTGTGTGGTGCGTGAGGGGGGTCGAAACAGGGGGTGCAGGTCAACAGGGGTGGGGTGAGGAAACGGAGCTGAGAGGGACACGAGAGACGAGGGGGAGAAGTGAGCAGGGGAATGACGGGAAAAGAGGCATCAGCAAACACGGGTGAAATGGGTTGGACGGCAAGGTGATGCAGGCGGCAGTCGGGGCGCGGCGCTGCGCGGGTGATGTGCGGCCGACGAGATTTCGGAGAAGCGTCGGGGCGTGGCCTTACGATGGTCGGCATGGAGAAGACGACGAGTCGCAAGCTGGCGCGTAAGCGGCTGTTGGAGGCACAGCAGGAGGCGGCGGCGGCGCGTGAAGCGCGCGAGCGCGCCAATCTGAGTGATCTCACCGAGTTCACCGTGCGCCTGGCAGAGGTCGACGCGGTCGACGAATGGTTGGCCGGCCGCATCGAGAAGCTGAAGGCGGAAGCGGCAGGGAAGCGCCAGGCGCACCGTCGCGCCGCCGGGAAGGCGTTGCACGCCATGCGGTTACGTGGTGAGACGATGGCCAGTATCAGTGCGCTGACGGGGCTTAGTGTGAGTCGGTTACGCGAGTTGATGAAATCCTCTGCCGAGGACAATGCTGACGCGTCGGGGGAGCCGGAACGTCCTGCGGCTCCGGTCGTTCCGTTGCCCAACCGCGTGCCAGCCGACGTCGGTGACAGCATCGCGCCCGAAGGGGCCGTGGTCGCCCAATAGCGCTGGCCGCGGACGAGGTTGGGCGACGGCCGTAAGTCAGGATTGGGCGCGCCCAACAGCAGGCGGCTCGACGTGAATGTCCGTCACCGAGGTGTGCGTGGCGATGAAAGCGGCTGCTGCACAGGGCGCCTGGCGGCGTCGCGGACACGGAGATGCTGGCGACTGATCGGTGGCTGCTAGCCGAGAGCGTCGTAGTGGGCGGCGGCACGCTGGCCGAGTACCCACGCTGTAAGCGTAGGGTCGTCGGGATTGGCGGACAGCTCAAGGTACCCGTGTAACCACCCATCGACGATGTACTCGCGCCGAATCCAGGTGTCGAAGTTGGCCGGGTCGATGCGCTGCAGCGTCGCGACCGCCCGATCGAGCTGGGCGCGGTCAACGCCGTTGGCCTCAGCGTTGGCGTAGTGGCCGGCGGTGGCGTCTCCGAGTGATCGCGCGGTAAGCAACTGCCGGGCGAGCTCGAATGTGTAGGGCCGGTTGAAAGTCATGGCAGCACCTTCCGCGGGTCATGGAGTAACGCGTTGGCTTGTTCACACAGCGTGGTGAGGTAGGTCCAGGCGGCTGCTCGCGGGTCGTCGGCCAGCTCTGGGTAGGTCAGGTCGATCCATCCGGCCGTCAGGCCGGGAAGGTCAGGGTGGCCACGCGGGCGCACGATGAGCACATAGCCTGGGCCGGGGTCATCGTCGGCGGCGATGACCTGGAGCTCAAGCCGCTGATCGCCCACGATCGGACCCAGGGCGGCGGCTTCCTCGACGAGCTCGCCGAGGGCTGCGGCAGGCCTCGCGACGCGCCCGGGTGCGGGAATGTCATGTTCGAGCGTATCGGCGCGCAGGCTGATCCAGTCGTCGAACGCGGCGGCATCGACACGGAACGGGATCAGCGCGGCGGGGCCCATCACAGTGCCGCCCGCGGCGACGGTTCGATGGTGGCTGTGGCGGTGACACCGTGATGGGCAAGGCTGACCAGATCGTAACTTTCGTGGGCGGCGGTGATCTGGTTGAGTTGCAGGTCGGTATCGGTGGCGCTCACATAGACGGCGAGCGCGGCCCGGGCCGTCGCCCGATCGGGGTGGTCGGTGACGAGCACGGGCAGGGTCCTGGTCGGGGCGATGGTCAAGGTGTGCATGGCATGTTTCCTTCCGGGCGTGAGGTCAGGTCAGGCGATGTCGGCTAGCTCGAGCAGGGACAGCTGGGGCTGCTGGGCGCCGCGGGCCTCGGCGATGATGTCGGCCATGGACAGGTCGGCGCGAAACCTGTGACCGGTTGCTGCCTCGACAGCGGCGTACTGGTCGGCCAGCTTTGGGTTGAGACCTGCCGAGCACACGAGGTCGGCACGGGAGGCCAGGACGCAGAATCGGCACGACAGCCGGCTCATGCCGGCGGCGTATGCGGGGTGGGGGCGCGTGCCGGCTATGGCGATGCGATCCCACACCTCGGTAACGGTGAACTGGTGGATGGGATACCAGTCGTCAACGTGGCGGCGCCCGTTGGATGCTGACGGGTTGTGCGCGTAGGCAACTCGTCGTGCACGCGCCCGGCTCTCTTCGGCCCGCAGGCCCATGATGTTGAGTACTCGCACGGGCCGGCCGCTTACCCGGCCGCTGTCACGCAGCTCGGCCACGAGCTTGGTCATGACGGTGCGAATGGGTCCGCGTTTGTGGTCGCTGGTGCACCACCGGCGGGCCGCGTCGGGCCACATTCCGCGCGCGGCGACGCGCTCAAGGATTGTTTCGGTGTGGCCGTCGTCGGCGGTGCGGCTGGTCAGTTCGAATCGCAGACCGTAGTGGGCGGCATGCTCGGCGGCCAGGTCGGGCACGCCGTCCCATTCGGCGTCGCCGAGGTCGGCGTGGACGGTTACGACCCGATCGAGCACCGCGGCGGCCCGGGCCTGGGCGACGACGACGTCGAGGCTGGCTTGAGAGTCCTTGCCGGCGCTGATGTTGACCAGCAGGATGTCGTAGGCGGCGAGCTGAGGTGCGGGGCCGTCGCTGACCGTCGAATGCGCGCTGGCGTCGGGAGGATCTGCGGGGCGCAGTTCGGCGGCGCAGTTGAAGTCCAGGGGCAGGGTGGTCATCATGTTCACCGGCGGATCGGCCCGGTGGTGGGCGGGGCGATGACCAGGGTGGCAACTCGCGTCGAGGTCGGCGGGCTTGTCCAGATTCCGTAGACGCCCGGCGCTTCCTCGACGACGCGGTCTGCGGGCTGGGTTGCGTGAATGTATGCCTGGGCGGCCTGCAGCGCGTCGGCGAATTCGGTGTGATTGAACGATTCCCACATCGGCATCGCGTCAGGTTCGTGGGGGTCGGTAATGGTGGCCGAGTAGCACATTGCGGGAAGTCCTTTCGGGCTCGCTCGGGCCGGCTTTCAGGCCGCAATTTCGAGGGGCTGGTAGTTGGTTGCCGGTTGGCGGGTTCGGGCCATGACTCGTTGCACCGTTCGGGTGGTGGTGTAGAGCCGCCAGGCGATGATGTCGACGTCGATGCGGCCATGCATGCGGCGGATCGCTTCGTCGCGGTCGCGGCCGCGCAGGTGCATCCGCATGCCATCGACGGCGACCTGGGTGATGGCCAGCTCGTCGATCTGGGAGGCGCTGGCTGCGCTCATGCCGACACCGCTACCGCGGTTGCATCTGGCGTGATTACCGCCCGATTGGCCAGGCCTTTGATGCGGTCGGGGCGAAAGCCCGACCAGTGGTCGTCACCGGCCACCACCACGGGGGCCTGCAGGTAGCCGAGGGCGATCACGTAGTCACGCGCCTCAGGGTCCACGGTGATGTCGACCTTCTCGTAGGCGATGCCCTGCTTGTCCAGCGCCTTGTAAGTGGCGTTGCACTGCACGCAAGCGGGCTTGGTGTAGACGGTAACGGTGCCGCTCATAATGTCCTCCGAATTAGGCGTCAGCAAATCTATTTGATGCCTCTAATATAGCCCATTTATGCAGGCCATGCACCATTTAATGGGATATTCTTAGAATCTTTTAAGCAAGTCGGCTAATATTGGTTATGTTGTAATTGGCGACCAATTCGTAACGGCTCCATTGGCATTGACGGATGGGCCTCTCTTCTTTTCCAGGCTATTTCGGAAAAGTTGGTAATGGCAGCTGCAGCGATAATGTGAAGGCCAGGCGCTATGACAGGTTGTCGAATAGGGCGAGCTGTTGGCTGGGCCGTACTGCAAGAACCCGGCTACGCCAGGCCAGGGCGTAGTCCAGGCAGTTCGCGCAGGAACTGTGGGTGTGTCCGGTCAGCGGCGGTTCGCGGCGGGCCTGGTATGACCACGCGAGGCTGTCGCACGTCAGTATTTTGCGCCCGTAGATCTTCAGCCCGCCTGCTTTTACTCCGAACGCGTGGAGCGGCATGTCCGGGTCGCGACGCAAGATTGTGGAAATCACTGCGTCGATTTGATGGCTGGCCTGTCTGCGGCATACGGAGCCTACCCCGACGACGGGATATTGAGTTAAGTTAAGACCTCGTGATTCGTACAGATCGAGACAGCGGAGGTAATCGTCTGGCAACCATCCTTGAATAACGGGCATGTAGGGGTTGTCGTAGGATTTGCCGTCCCAGAGTTCCTGGAGTTCGACGAAGTTGTCGACGGTGCGGCGTTGGTGTTCGCCCACGGTCAGGCCGGTCTTCGCGAGCATGTCCGGCTCGCACATCAGATCAAGCGGTGCAGCCCAAGAGAGCTTGCCGATTTCGTCGTCGTATCGACGGACCGCGCGGTGGTACTGGCGGACGGTGGTGCGCCACTGGCCGTAGAGCGACAGCTCGGAGAACGCGCCAGAGTCCAGCGCCCATTCGGCGGCCGCGCGGGGGAGGGACTTGCGGCCGGCCAGGCGGCGGTGGGAGATGAACAGGGGCACGCCCGCTGTGGCGAGCCAGTGCGGTTGGTGCGAGCCCAGGTAGAACGTGTTGACCATTCGTCGCAAGTCGATAATCTACCCGCTTCAGCAGTGCGTGCAGAGTGCCTCGGACGACGGGGCTGGCAGGTCCCCGATAGTCGGTCCGCCTGGTTT
>NZ_JBMIOP010000260.1:0-27897 GCF_049197365.1 Mycobacterium sp. THU-M104 | reverse complement strand
GATGCAGAGCGCAGCGATGAGAAGGAATGGCGCCGATGACCCGCGCCGATGACGATGCAGAGCGCAGCGATGAGAAGGAATGGCGCCGATGACCACTGTGCTGATCGTGGAGGACGAGGAGTCGCTGGCCGATCCGCTGGCCTTCCTGCTGCGCAAGGAGGGTTTTGAGGCCACCGTGGTGACCGACGGGCCCGCCGCACTCGCCGAGTTCGACCGAACCGGCGCCGACATCGTGCTGCTCGATCTGATGTTGCCCGGCATGTCCGGCACCGACGTGTGCAAGCAGTTGCGCGCGCGATCCGGCGTCCCGGTGATCATGGTGACCGCACGCGATAGCGAGATCGACAAGGTGGTCGGTCTGGAACTCGGTGCCGACGACTACGTCACCAAGCCCTATTCGGCTCGTGAACTGATCGCCCGCATCCGCGCGGTGCTGCGGCGCGGCGGCGACGAGGATGCCGAGATCGGCGACGGCGTGCTCGAGTCCGGGCCGGTGCGCATGGACGTCGAGCGGCACGTCGTCTCGGTCAACGGTGACACGATCACGTTGCCACTCAAGGAGTTCGACCTTCTCGAGTACCTGATGCGCAACAGCGGGCGGGTGCTGACCCGCGGGCAGCTGATCGACCGGGTCTGGGGCGCGGACTACGTGGGCGACACCAAGACGCTCGACGTCCACGTCAAGCGCTTGCGGTCCAAGATCGAAGCCGACCCGGCCAACCCGGTACACCTGGTGACGGTGCGGGGGCTGGGCTACAAGCTCGAGGGCTAGCCCAGGTCTGGCCCGGCTGGGCCGCCGGCGGGGAACTGTTCGTGTCGAAAACCGGCAACGACTTTGCGGTCGCGGATTGTGACAGCCGTGCTACCGCCCAACCACAATGGCGCATGGCCGACTGAGTGCCGAAGCTCAACGATGAAGTCGGGGATCGGCGTTCACCCAGTGTGCGTCGAGGGCTTTGAGCGTGCACCCAGGGCGGCTTCCACCGGCGTGTCGCCGCCCAGGATTCACCCCCCGACGCCCAGGTTTCACACTCGATCAGCGGGCGGCCACGACCTCGTCGGCCACGGCCTGCGCCAGGGCCATGATCGACACCTGTGGGTTCACCTCCGGGCGGCGCCACGGCCCGCAGTCAAGGGCGGTGCGCGGAGACGAATAGGTTCGGCATGAGATCTTTGGCCGTGTGGTTGCGGCCGTACCGGGTCAGCCAGTCGTCCAGGGGCGTGGTTGTCGCCACCCAGCCGTGGTCGGTCAGCCAGGAGCCGACGTCGGTGCGTTCCTGCGGGTACCAGAGCTCCTCGACGTCGACGACGTCGTTGTTGACAAGCCGGGCCGCGGCCGCACGCAGGCGATCCATCTGGTCGCGCTGGCGTGCCAGCCACTCGGGATCGAACGCCTCGGCGCCGACGGCATTGGTGGCCACTCGGCTGCCGGGAGCGCTGAGTGCGTGGACGCGTTCGAACAACAGGTCCTGCGCCGACGCCGTCAGATACCGAAGCAGTCCCTCAGCCGACCAGCATGTCGGCCGATCCGGGTCGAAACCGGCATCGCGGAGCGCCTGAGGCCAGTTCTGGCGCAGGTCTACCGGTACACGCACCAGCGTCGCACCCGGTCGGGCGCCGTGGCGGGACAGCGTGCGGGTCTTGAAGTCCAGCACCTGCGGTTGGTCCACCTCGTAGACGGTGATCCCGTCCGGCCACGGCAGCCGCCAGACCCGTGAATCCAGACCCGAGGCCAGGATCACCATCTGTCTGACCCCGGCGTGTGCGGCGGCCATGAAGAACTGGTCGAAGAACGCCGTCCGCACAGCCATGAAGTCCACCATCGCCTGCAGCTGAGCCCGTACGTCGGCGTCGTCGGGCAACGTCGGCTGGGCGAACAGGCTCCAGATTCCCGCGCCGGCCTCGTCGAGGAAGAGCCGCGCATAGGGATCGCTGATCAGTGGGTTTTCGCTTTCGCTCTCCACCGCCCGTGCCGCGGCGACCTCCAACGCCGTGGCGCCCACGCTTTCGGTGATGTTCCAGGTGTCATCGTCGGTTCTGGGCACGCTCATCGCCTCCCTTGGGATCGCATCAGGTTCGGATCGCGGTGTAGTAGTTACTCCCGGCGAACGGCGATGATGCCGTACCCGGGGCCATGCCGTTGTCGGCGAGCAACCGGCTCAGGGGCGTCGTGACCGTCTGCCAGCCCTGCTGAGCCAGGTATGTCGCGACGTCGTGACGTTGGCCGGCGTAAACCAGGTCGGAGGGCTCGACGTCGAAGCCTTGATCGCCCCATCGTTTCCGGAGCGGCTGCATCACGTCACGGCTCGGCGGCACGAAGATCTCCGCGGCCAGCCGGCTGCCGGCGGCGCTGAGCGTGCTGATGTTGTCCAGCAACCGATCCTGGGCATCCGGCGGCAGGAACGGCAGCAGGCCTTCGGCGATCCACGCGGTTCGCCGCTGGGGTTCGAACCCGGCCTCACGCAGCGCGGCGGGCCAGTCCAGCCGCAGGTCGATCGGCACCGCCCGCAGGTCGGCAGTCGGCGCAGCGTTCATCTCGGCGAGCGTGGCGTTCTTGAAGGCGATGACTTGCGGCTGGTCGATCTCGAACACGGTGGTTCCCGTCGGCCAGGACAGTCGATAGCTGCGGGCGTCGAGCCCGGCGGCGACTATCACCGCTTGATGGATCCCCGCTGCTGTCGCATCGAGAAAAAACTCGTCGAAATAGCGGGTGCGGACTGCCATGAGGTCGACAAACCACTGAAGAACCTGCCGGCACTCGTCGTCGGAGACGTCGAGTTCCCCACCAACCCAACGCGTGAAGAATTCGATTCCCACGGCGCGGACCAGCGGCTCGGCAAACGCGTCGTCGACGAGCGGGCGATCAGTCTGGCCGGCAACCGCCCGCGCAGCGGCAACCAGTGTCGCGGTCGCGCCCACGCTGGTGGCCAGATCCCAGGTGTCGTCGTCTCGGCGTCGCCCTGTTCCCATATCACCCATCATTGCACCCTGGAGCCATGCACCCCCCTTCCGGCCGACGCGGGCGCCGAGGCTCACCAGCTGCCGCCAGTTGTCACCGAATTGTCGTGCAGCAGAACTCAAATGACGCTGTCGCCGAGCCGGGTGGCCGGATGCACCGCGACGAGCCCCAATGTGCTGCGCCGCGTGCACATCGCCGCGAGTTCCGCGTAGGCCTTGGCGCCCAGCAGTTCGGTGAGTTCGTCGGCCAGGCTCTCCCACACTGCAGTGGCGCCGACATGGGCACCGGGATCGCCGGTGCAGTACCAGTGCAGATCGGCGCCGCCGGAGCCCCAGCCGCGGCGGTCGTATTCGGTGACCCAGGTCTTGAGGATCTCGGTGCCGTCGGGCCGCGTCACCCATTCCTGGCTGTGCCGGATCGGCAGCTGCCAGCAGACGTCGGGCTTCATCGTCAGCGGCGCGACACCCAGCTTGAGGGCTTTGCTGTGCAGCGCGCAACCCGCGCCGGCAGGAAAGCCGGGCCGGTTCAAGAAGATGCACGCATCCTTGTGTCTGCGGGTTCGGTACTGCGGTTGGCCCTCGTGCTCGTCGAGTTCGAGGTATCCCTTGCGGCCCAGGCCCTTGTCGCGGAACTGCCAGTCGTCGTCGGTCAGCGTGGTCACCGCGTCGTCCAGTCGGGCGCGGTCGTCGTCGTCGGACAGGAACGCGCCGTGCGAGCAACATCCGTCGTCCGGGCGTCCCGCCACCGTGCCGCGGCAGGCCGGGGTTCCGAACACGCACGTCCAGCGCGACAGCAGCCAGGTCAGATCGGCCGCGATCAGGTGCTCGGCGTTGTCGGGGTCGTAGAACTCCACCCATTCACGGGCGAAGTCCAAATCGACTTCCTGCCCGGGGCGGGCGTCCGAGTTCGGCACGGACCCCACGGTAGACCACGATTCGGGCCCGTCGCCCTGCCGACACCCGGACCCCGGCGGCCGTGAATTGCGGGATCCGGGCGGGTCGACCAACGCTGCTCATGCCGCCCGGCCGGAGCTGATTGCCTGTCTCCTCCGCGGACCGCTACGCGGTCCGCATCGTCGCCCCGCTAGGTTGATTGCGTGCGATTGGGCGTGCTCGACGTGGGTAGCAACACGGTCCATCTGTTGGTTGTCGATGCCCACCGGGGCGGTCATCCGACTCCGATGAGTTCGACGAAGGCCACGTTGCGGCTCGCCGAGGCGACGGACAGCTCGGGCAAGATCACCAAGCGCGGCGCGGAGAAGCTGATCTCCACGATCGAGGAGTTCGCCAAGATCGCCGACAGCTCGGGCTGCGCGGAGCTGATGGCCTTCGCCACGTCGGCGGTGCGGGATGCCGAGAACTCCGAGGACGTGCTCGCCCGGGTGCGCAAGGAGGCGGGCGTCGAACTAGAGGTGCTGCGCGGAGTCGACGAGTCGCGGCTGACCTTCCTGGCGGTGCGCCGCTGGTACGGCTGGAGCGCGGGCCGCATCATCAACCTCGACATCGGCGGCGGTTCGCTGGAGTTGTCCAGCGGCGTCGACGAAGAGCCCGAGGTCGCCATGTCGCTGCCGCTGGGCGCCGGGCGGTTGACCCGGGAGTGGCTGCCCGACGACCCGCCGGGCCGCCGCCGGGTGTCGATGCTGCGCGACTGGCTGGATTCCGAGCTGGCCGATGCCGGCGTCGCAGTCCTGGAAGCGGGCGCTCCGGATCTGGCGGTGGCGACGTCGAAGACGTTTCGCTCGTTGGCGCGGCTCACCGGGGCGGCACCCTCGGCGGCCGGGCCGCGGGTCAAGAGGACGCTCACCGCCAACGGCCTCAGACAACTCATATCTTTCATCTCTAGGATGACGACCGCTGACCGCGCGGAGTTGGAAGGGGTGAGCGCCGAACGAGCACCACAGATCGTGGCGGGTGCCCTGGTGGCGGAGGCGAGCATGCGAGCGCTGTCGATCGAAACGGTGGATATCTGCCCGTGGGCCCTGCGAGAGGGACTCATCTTGCGCAAACTCGACAGTGAAGCCGACGGAACGGCTCTCGTCGAGACCGCGGTGCGCGATGCTGGAGACCGGGTGGGGGATCGGAAGGCGAACCGATCGAGAGGCAACAAAGCATGAGTGGACCACACTCCGAGACCGAGGGCCCCAGCACTCGGCCCATCTCGGTGGCCGAATTGCTGGCCAAGAACGGGACGATCGGCGCCCCCGCGGTCACCCGGCGCCGTCGCCGTCGGCGTGGCGACAGCGACACGGTCACGGTCGCGGAGTTGACCGGTGACATCCCGGTCATCCGCGACGACCACGAACAACCCGGACGCGAAGCTGACGGTAACCCCGCGGCGGCAGCCCCCGAGTCCCCCTCCGCGCGGGAAGGCGAACTCGCCACCGGAGACCAGCACGATAAGGCCTACTGGTCGGAGCCCGAGCCGCGCTGGCCAAAGTCACCGCCGCAGCCCGCGCCCGTCTCGGGGCCCGAGCGCAGCGCCTATCCGCGGCCTGTCCGCCAAGCCGACGAACCCGACACCGGGCAGCAATCCGGGGCCGAGGAGATGAGTCCCGACCCGGTCGGCGAGTACGCCGGCATGCCCGTCGACGTCATGGACACCGAGGTGCGCGACGCCGAACTGGACGACGAAGACTCCGCGTTCGTGCGTTCCTACCTGCACGATTCGACCCTGTTCGGGGGGCAGACGCTCGCCGACGAACTCGCCCGCCAGCGCCGCGGGACCGGCGCGGGGGAAAGCGGCGCAGATCGCGACCTCGGCCGCGCCGACGTCGCCGCCGAGGAGCGCCCGAACGAGGCCGGGGTACCGGGTAGGCTCGAGGCGCTGTGGCGCGGCAGCGTGGTCGTCGTGCAGTCGATCCTGGCGGTCGCGTTCGGGGCCGCGTTGTTCATTGCCTTCGACCAGCTGTGGCGGTGGAACAGCATCGTCGCGCTGGTGCTCTCGGTCCTGGTCATTCTCGGGCTGGTGGCCGGCGTCCGGGTGGTTCGCAAAACCGAGGACATCGCGAGCACGCTGATCGCGGTCGTGGTGGGGGCGCTGATCACGCTGGGGCCGTTGGCGCTGTCGTTGCAGTCGAGCTAGATACCACCGGACCTACGCGGAACCACAAGGACTGTGCGCCCAGCGATCAAAGTCGGTCTGTCAACGGCCTCGGTGTATCCCTTGCGGGCCGAGGCCGCGTTCGAGTACGCGGCCAGGCTCGGTTATGACGGGGTCGAGCTGATGGTGTGGAGCGAGTCGGTCAGCCAGGACATCGACGCCGTCCGGAAGCTTTCTCGGCGCTATCGCGTACCCGTGTTGTCCGTGCACGCGCCCTGCCTGCTGATCTCGCAGCGCGTGTGGGGTGCCAACCCGATCCCCAAGCTGGCGCGCAGCGTGCGGGCCGCCGAGCAGCTCGGCGCCCAGACCGTCGTCGTGCATCCGCCGTTCCGCTGGCAGCGGCGCTACGCCGAGGGATTCAGTGACCAGGTCGCGGCACTGGAGGCGTCGAGCGACGTCCTGATCGCCGTCGAGAACATGTTCCCGTTCCGGGCGGACCGTTTCTTCGGGGCCGGCCAGTCGCTCGAGCGGATGCGCAGGCGCGGCGGTGGTCCCGGACCCGCGATTTCGGCGTTCGCGCCCTCCTACGACCCGCTGGACGGCAACCATGCGCATTACACGCTGGATCTGTCCCACACCGCCACCGCAGGCACCGACGCACTGAACATGGCGCAGCGGATGGGTGCGGGCCTGGTTCACCTGCACCTCTGCGACGGCAACGGGTTACCCGCCGACGAGCACCTGGTCCCCGGACGCGGCACCCAACCGACCGCCGAAGTCTGCCAGATGCTGGCCGCCGGCCACTTCGCCGGCCACGTGGTGCTGGAGGTCTCCACCTCGTCGGCGCGCTCGATCAGCGACCGCGAAAGCCTGCTCGCCGAATCGTTGCATTTCGCTCGTACCCATCTGTTGCGCTGAAACCCCAGGAGATCATGAACGCGCTTTTCACCACCGCAATGACCCTGCGGGAGGCCGGTCCCGGCGTATTCGAAGGCGAGCTGGACAAGCGCTGGGCGATCGGCCCCAAGGTGCACGGCGGCGCGATGCTGGCGCTGTGCGCCAACGCCGCGCGCATTGCGTGCCAGGCACAGGCGCCCGGGGGCGAACCGGTCTTGCAGCCGGTTGCGGTGTCCGCGAGCTTCCTGTGGGCACCCGATCCGGGGCAGATGCGACTGGTCACTTCGATTCGCAAGCGGGGCCGCCGGATCAGCGTTGTGGACGTCGAGCTCACCCAGGGCGATCGCACCGCTGTGCACGCGGTGGTCAACCTCGGCGAGCCGGAGCACTACCCGCCGGGCGGCGGGGTGGCGCCGCTGTTGTCGGCCAATCCGATCACCGACCTCATGGCGCCCGAACCCCCCGAGGACGTCGCGCCGATCGGCCCAGGCCACCCGCTGGCCGGCCTGGTGCACCTGGGCGAGGGCTGCGACGTGCGGCCGCTGCTTTCGACAATGCGGCCCAGCGCCGACGGGCGCCCGCCGGTGATCCAGATGTGGGCGCGTCCCCGCGGCGTGGCTCCGGACGCGCTGTTCGCGCTCATGTGCGGGGACCTGTCGGCACCGGTCACCTTCGCGGTGGACCGCACCGGCTGGGCGCCCACCATCCAGCTCACCGCGTTCCTGCGCAGCCTGCCCGCCGACGGCTGGCTGCGAATCATCGCCACCTGCACCGAGATCGGTCACGACTGGTTTGACGAGGACCACGTCGTCGTGGACAGCCTGGGCCGGCTGGTGGTGCAGTCGCGGCAACTGGCGCTGGTCCCTGCCGCCGGCTAGGACCCGGTGTCTGCGATGCTGTCCGGCATGGCAAGGATCGCGATCATCGGCGGCGGCAGCATCGGCGAGGCATTGCTGTCGGGTCTGCTGCGTGCCGGCCGGCAGGTCAAAGACCTGGTGGTGGCCGAGCGGATCCCCGAACGCGCCACATACCTCGCGGATAACTATTCGGTGCTGACCACGTCGGTGACCGAGGCGGTGGAGAACGCGACTGTCGTCGTCGTCGCGGTGAAGCCCGCCGACGTCGCATCGTTGACGGGGGAGCTGGCCCGGGTGGCTGTCGCGGCCGAGAACGACACTGCCGACCAGGTGTTCGTCACCGTTGCGGCGGGCATCACCGTCACCTATCTCGAAGCCAGGCTGCCGGCCGGAACGCCGGTGGTACGGGCGATGCCGAACGCCGCGGCGTTGGTGGGCGCGGGCGTCACCGCGCTGGCGAAAGGCCGCTTCGTCACCCCGGGTCAGCTCGAGGAGGTCTCGAGGCTGTTCGAAGCCGTTGGCGAAGTACTGACCGTGGCCGAATCCCACATGGACGCGGTGACCGCGCTGTCCGGCTCGGGTCCGGCGTATTTCCTGTTGATGGTCGAGGCACTGGTGGACGCCGGCGTCGCGGCCGGCCTGACCCGCGAGGTGGCCACCGAGCTGACCGCGCAGACGATGGCCGGGTCCACGGCCATGCTGCGCGAAGCGCTGGACCAAGACCGGCGCCCGGGTGCGGGCGAGGGACTCGGCAAGCGGGTGGACGCCTCGGCGGCGCAGTTGCGGGCGACGGTGACGTCGCCCGACGGTACGACCGCGGCTGCGCTGCGCGAACTGGAGCGGGGCGGGCTGCGGGCCACCGTCGACGCGGCGGTTCAGGCCGCGAAAACGCGCTCTGAACAGCTACGAATTACATCAGAATAATTCGGGTTTTTCGAATTTATTGTCCCCCACCAGTACCAGTAACCCCATTAGTCCCGCTATTCTCCTTCTTGTATGCATGCGTGTGTGCCAGCGGAGGGGAAGCCGCTGGCATTGCGTGTGCCTGACACGATTGGGTTGTGATGACTTCAACGAACGGGCCATCTGCGCGAGATTCCGCCAGCAAGGCGCGGGATGCGAGTTCCGGCGATGGCCAGCAGGCCAGGACACAGTTCCTCACCGTCGCTGAGGTGGCGGCGCTGATGCGGGTCTCCAAGATGACGGTGTACCGGCTCGTGCACAACGGCGAATTGCCCGCGGTGCGCGTCGGGCGTTCCTTCCGGGTGCATGCCAAAGCCGTCCACGAGATGCTGGAGACGTCATACTTCGACGCCGGCTGAGCTGAGCCCGCGCGCCGCCGACGCGCGGCCCGGTGGCCGTCCGCACGCCGGGCGGTCCCGGTTTGGTGTTCTCCGCGGGTGACTGGGTAAAGTGGCGAGGTCTTTTCAGTCCTTCACCAACCGGTCACGGGTCAGATAGCGGAGTTCATGGGTTCAGTAATCAAGAAGCGGCGCAAGCGTATGTCGAAGAAAAAGCACCGCAAGCTGCTGCGTCGTACCCGGGTGCAGCGCAGAAAACTCGGTAAGTAACCCCCCGCTGCGCGGGTTGCGCCGACGAAGGCCTTTACTCGGCCGTCACGCTTCCGTTCCGGTTCGCCGCTAGGCTGTCCGGGTGGATTTGCCGAGCGGAGACGGCCCCGGTGGCGCCGGAGAGGGGATCGTGCACTACCCGAAGGTGGTGCTGGTCACCGGTGCGTGCCGGTTCCTGGGCGGCTACCTGACGGCGAGGCTCGCGCAGAACCCGCTGATCAACAGCGTCATCGCGGTCGATGCGATGGCCCCCAGCAAGGACATGCTGCGTCGGATGGGACGCGCGGAGTTCGTTCGCGCAGACATTCGAAATCCCTTCATCGCCAAGGTGATTCGCAACGGCGACGTCGACACGGTGGTGCACGCGGCGGCGGCCTCCTACGTGCCGCGATCCGGGGGGGGCACCGCGTTGAAGGAACTCAACGTGATGGGAGCGATGCAACTGTTCGCCGCCTGCCAGAAGGCTCCCTCGGTGCGCCGGGTGGTGGTGAAATCCACCTCCGAGGTGTACGGGTCCAGCCCGCGCGATCCGGTGATGTTCACCGAGGACAGCAGCAGCCTCAGGCCGTTTCGCGCCGGTTTCGCCAAGGACAGCCTCGACATCGAGGGCTACGCGCGTGGCCTGGGGCGGCGCCGCCCCGACATTGCGGTGACGATTCTGCGGCTGGCCAACATGATCGGCCCGGCGATGGACACCACGCTGTCGCGGTACCTGGCCGGGCCGTTGGTGCCCACGATGTTCGGCCGCGACGCGCGCCTCCAGTTGCTGCACGAGCAGGACGCGCTGGGCGCGCTGGAGCGCGCGGCGATGGTTGGCAAGGCCGGCACGTTCAACGTCGGCGCCGACGGCATCATGATGCTGTCCCAGGCGATCCGGCGGGCCGGGCGGATCCCGCTGCCGGTGCCCGGTTTCGGCGTGTGGGCCCTGGATTCGCTGAGGCGGGCCAATCGCTACACCGAAATCTCCCGCGACCAGTTCGACTACCTGAGTTACGGCCGCGTGATGGACACGACCAGAATGCGCACCGAACTCGGCTTCCAGGCCAAATGGACCACCGCCGAGGCGTTCGACGACTACGTGCGCGGCCGCGGCCTGACTCCCATCATCGACCCTCATCGGGTACGCTCCTGGGAGGGTCGCGCCATTGCCTTAGCGCAGCGCTGGGGAAGCCGAAATCCAATGTCGTGGGGTGGGGTCAGGTAGATATCGTGGCGGGTGACACCAGAGCGAACGTGATTCCGCTACACACAAATCGGGGCCGGATGGCGGCACGCCGCAGGGCCGGTCGGCGGTCCGATTCCTCTCGTGGGCAGACGTCGTTGCTGTCGGATCCCCGCGGCCGGGCCTCGGCCGAAAAGCTCGCTGCCGTCGTGCGTGAAATCGACGAGCAGCGCCGCGGCACGGGCGAGGGTGCGGGGACGGGCGAGGCGCTCACCGAACTCGCCCAGCGGGTGGCCGCGGTGAGCGGTTTCCTCCGCCAGCGGCTGACGGGCGACTACACCGTCGACGAGTTCGGTTTCGACCCGCACTTCAACGACGCGGTCGTCCGCCCTTTGCTGAGGTTCTTGTTCCGTTCGTGGTTCCGCGTCGAGGTCAGTGGTATCGAGCACCTGCCGAGCGAGGGGGCCGCGCTCTTGGTGGCCAATCACGCCGGTGTGCTGCCCTTCGACGGGCTGATGCTGTCGGTTGCGGTGCATGATGAACATGCGGCCCATCGCGACCTGCGGCTGTTGGCCGCCGACATGGTGTTCGACCTGCCAGTGGTCGGCGAAGCGGCCCGCAAGGCCGGTCACACCATGGCGTGCACGACGGATGCGCACCGGCTGTTGGCGGCGGGCGAGCTGACCGCGGTGTTCCCGGAGGGCTACAAGGGACTGGGTAAACGCTTCGAGGACCGCTATCGACTGCAGCGGTTCGGCCGCGGCGGTTTCGTGACGGCGGCGCTGCGCACCAAGGCGCCGATCATTCCCTGCTCGATCGTGGGGTCCGAAGAGATCTACCCGATGCTCGCCGACATCAAGCTGCTGGCGCGGCTTTTCGGGCTGCCCTACTTCCCGATCACCCCGTTGTTCCCGCTGGCCGGTCCCGCCGGCCTGGTGCCGCTGCCGTCCAAATGGCGCATCGCGTTCGGTGAGCCGATCTGCACCAACGACTACGCCGCTTCCGACGCCGAGGATCCTATGGTCACGTTCGAGCTGACCGACCAGGTGCGCGAGACGATCCAGCAGACGCTGTATCGGCTGCTCGCCGGTCGGCGCAACATCTTTCTCGGCTAGCGCGATCTTTCTCGGCTAGCGCGTGGTCTGCTCAACGCAGCGCTCCGGTGCCTGACGACACCGGAGCGCTTTGCGTGCAGGACTATTTGACCAGCGTGAACTGGCAGACGTCGGTGTACCCGTCGCGGAACAGGTCTGCGCAACCCCGCAGGTAGTGCATGTAGACGCCGTAGGTCTCCTGCCCCTTGAGTGCGATCGCCTCCTCCTTGTGCGCCTCGAGTGCGTCGGCCCACGCGGTGAGCGTCGGAACGTAGTTCTTGCCGATCATGTGATGGCGCTCGACGGTGAAACCCGCCTCCGTCGCGTACCGGTCGACCTGCGCGATCTGAGGTAATTTCCCGCCGGGGAAGATCTCCTTGAGGATGAAGCTGATGAAGCGCAGCAGGCTCATCGTCGTCTTCAGGCCGCGCTCCTGCGCCTCCTCGGTGGTGGGCACCACGATCGTGTGCAGCAGCATTCGGCCGTCGTCGGGCAGTAGGTGATGAAACTTCTTGAAGAACGTGGCGTAACGCTCGTAGCCCGCATCACCGGCGCCGTCGGCGAAGTGCTCGAACGCGCCGAGCGACACGATGCGGTCGATCGGCTCGTTGTCGAATTGTTCCCAGCCCTGGATCCGCACTTCTTTGCGGCGGGGGCTGTCGATCTCCTCGAACTTCGCGACGTCGTGGGCGTACTGGTTCTCGCTGAGCGTCAGACCGATGACGTTGACGTCGTACTCCTGCACGGCGTGCCGCATGGTCGAGCCCCAGCCGCAGCCGATGTCGAGCAGGGTCATTCCGGGTTCGAGGTTCAGCTTGTCCAGCGCCAGCTTGCGCTTGGCGTACTGGGCCTCTTCCAGCGTCCTGCCCGGTTTGTCCAGGTTCGGATGCTCGTCGAAGTAGGCACAGCTGTAGGTCATCGACGGGTCAAGCCAGAGCTTGAAGAACTCGTTCGATTTGTCGTAATGAGACCGAACCGCCGCGACCGGCGGTTTGAGCTGGGTATCGCCCGTTTCCCCCTGTCCTGTCATGCATTCGACATTACTTTCCGGCTGATATCGATGCAATCGCGGCGATGGTGTCTTCAGGACGCGCGTCCTGGTGTGCGGCTTCGCCCAGCATCGTCACCGTGCTGGTGACGATGGGGTTGCCGCGGGCGTCTGTCACTTCGCTGCGGATTTCCACGATCACCGCACCGTGCGACTCGAGGACTGAGTCGAGATAGGTGTCGAAATACAGTCGGTCGTGGGCCAGTATCGGCCGGTGGAACGTGAACTTCTGGTCTCGGTGCATGACGCGGGCGATATTGATCGGGATGTTGAACTTGGTGAAGATCTCCAGCTGCACGCGCCGGCCCGCGACGGCCAGAAAGGTCAACGGGGCCAGCACCGCGGGGTAACCGGCGGTGCTGGCGTCGTCCTCGCTGAAGTGCGACGGATGCTCGTCTTGGATCGCGAGCGCGAACTCACGGATCTTCTCGCGACCGACCTCGAAGTAATCGGGTGCCCGGTAGTGGCTGCCGATCAGGTCCTGGGCTTCTGCAGGAATTGTCATGCCGGTGCCACTTTCCGCTCGAAGACGTGTTCAGCGGCGCAGCTTATCAGCGTGGTTGGCGTCGTGAGGCCAGCGCCGCCAGCGCGCCCCCTGCCGCCCCCAGCGCCAGCGCCGACGGGACACCGATCCGGGCGGCCTTGCGTGCGGTGCGGAAGTCGCGGATCTCCCACCCCTTCTCGCGGGCCAGGCTGCGCAGTCGCGAGTCGGGGTTGACGGCGACTGCGGTGCCCACCAATGAGAGCATGGGCACATCGTTGTAGCTGTCGGAGTAGGCGGTGCAGCGTCTCAGGTTCAGGCCCTCCCTGATCGCCAGTGACCGCACCGCATGCGCCTTGCCGGTGCCGTGCAGTATCTCGCCGACGAGCCGGCCGGTGAACACCCCGTCGACCGACTCGGCGACGGTACCCAGCGCGCCCGTCAGCCCGAGCCGACGCGCGATGGTGGCGGCGAGCTCGTACGGCGTGGCGGTGATCAGCCATACCTGCTGGCCCGCGTCGAGGTGCATCTGGGTGAGCTCGCGGGTGCCGGTCCAGATCTTGTCGGCGATGATCTCGTCGTAGATTTGCTCGCCCAGCTCGACGAGTTCCTGGACGGGCCGGCCCTCGATGAACGTGAGCGCCTTGCGCCGGCCGGCCGCGACGTCGTGGCTGTTCTCCTTGCCCAGGAGCTGAAACTTGGCTTGGGCGTAGAGGAAACCGACCACGTCGCGGTACGTGAAGTAGTCGCGGGCAGCCAGGCCGCGGCCGAAGTGCACCGCCGACGAGCCCTGCACCAGGGTGTTGTCGACGTCGAAGAACGCGGCGGCGGTCAGATCGACCGGCGGCTGGGCGGGGACCTCGCCGGCGTCGGCGGCCGCATGCAAGGCCTCGAGCGCCCGCGCGGCGCTGGCCTCGGCGGCCAGCGATTCCAGGTCGACAGGACCGGGGCGATCCGCGCTGCCCGACTCAGCGGAAGCCATCGTTCAATCTCCTACGTGCTGTGCCGACCGGTGGCCCGTGGCTGGCCGAGGTCAACACTATCCGGAGGGCGTGGGGAAGGGCTGTGCATCGGTGTGAGGGTGATTCAGAACCCTGGGAGGACCCGGCCTCGTTGGCCTGGCAGCGCTCGCCGGCCCGGCCCACAAGATGTGAGCCGAAAGCGTCGTCGGCCATGACCTCAACGCGACGCCTGCCCGGGGGCGCCACATGTCGCCGGGTGCCACACTGATCACCATGAGCTCGACTCCAACCGACACCCCACGGCGGCCCCGGGTACAGCTGCTGAGCCGCGACGGCTGCACCAACTGCGCGCGGGTGCACGCGAGGCTCGTCGAACTGGCCGATGAGCTGGGATTCGATCTGTCGATGACCGACGTCGACGCCGCAGCCGTGGCCGGTGACCACGGCCTGCGGGCCGAGTTCGGCGACCGGCTGCCGGTGATCCTGCTCGACGGCCGCGAGCACAGCTACTGGGAGATCGACGAGCCCCGGCTGCGCGCCGATCTCGCGCGCTGAGGACGCCCCGAAGCCGGAGGTCGCCGGGCATTTATTTGGTAGGCCACCTCGGAACCGACTACCGTGGATGTCAACTTCAGTAGCTGACCGAGCAAGGGAGCTGGCCAGGTGATGCTGCCGTGAGCATCCTGCTTTTCGGGGTTTCGCACCGCAGTGCGCCGGTCGCCGTCCTGGAACAACTCAGCGTCGACGAATCCGATCAGGTCAAGATCGTCGACCAGATGCTGCAGTCCCCGCTGGTGACCGAGGCGATGGTGCTGTCGACCTGCAACCGGGTCGAGGTGTACGCGGTGGTGGACGCCTTCCACGGCGGGCTGGCGGTGGTCGGGCAGGTGCTGTCTGACCACTCCGGCATGTCGATGGCCGATCTGACCAAGTTCGCCTACGTCCGCTACAGCGAGGCGGCCGTCGAGCACCTCTTCGCGGTGACCAGCGGTCTGGACTCGGCGGTTGTCGGCGAGCAGCAGGTGCTCGGTCAGGTGCGCCGGGCGTATGCCGGCGCCGAAGCCAACCGCACCGTCGGCCGGGTGCTGCACGAGCTGGCCCAGCGTGCGCTGTCGGTGGGCAAGCGGGTGCATTCGGAGACCGGCATCGACGCCGCCGGTGCCTCGGTCGTCTCGGTCGCCCTGGGCCTGGCCGAACGCAGGCTCGACGGGCTGGCCGGCAGGACCGCCGTGGTGATCGGCGCCGGGGCGATGGGTGCCCTGTCGTCGGCGCATCTGACCCGGGCCGGTATCGGGCGCATCCACGTGCTCAACCGGTCGTTGTCGCGGGCGCAGCGGCTGGCCCGCAAGATTCGCGAGTCGGGCGTGGACGCCGAAGCGCTGCCGCTGGATCGCCTGCCCCAGGCGATGTCGCACGCCGACGTCGTGGTCAGCTGCACGGGGGCCGTCAGCCCGGTCGTGTCGCTGGCCGACGTGCACCACGCGCTGGCCGCGTCACACCGGGACGAGGCCGCCGAGCCGCTGGTGATCTGCGACCTGGGCATGCCGCGCGACGTCGACCCCGCGGTGGCCGGCCTGCCCGCAGTCCTGGTCGTCGACGTCGACCGCATCCAGCACGAGCCCTCGGCCAACGCCGCGGCCACCGACGTCGACGCCGCCCGCCACATCGTCGCGGCCGAGGTCGCCGCCTACCTGGCGGGGCAGCGGATGGCCGAGGTCACCCCGACGGTGACGGCGTTGCGCCAGCGGGCCGCCGATGTGGTGGAGGCCGAACTGCTGCGCCTGGACAACCGGTTACCGGGCCTTCAGAGCGCTCAGCGCGAGGAGGTGGCCCGCACCGTGCGCCGCGTGGTGGACAAGCTGCTGCACGCCCCCACCGTCCGGATCAAGCAGCTGGCCAGTGCGCCCGGCGGCGACAGTTACGCCGAGGCGCTCCGCGAACTCTTCGAACTCGACCCGACCGCCGTAGACTCCGTAGCCGCCGTCGCCGCGGGCGAATTGCCTTTCATGGCAAGCGAATTCGACGCGGGTCCGCCGCAGCAGTCCGCCGAGTAGCCGATTGGCGAACGTGATCCGGATAGGCACCCGGGGCAGTCTGTTGGCCACCACCCAGGCCGCGACCGTCAGGGACGCGCTGATCGCCCTCGGTCATCCCGCGGAACTGGTGACCATCAGTACGGCGGGTGACCGCTCCTCGGCGCCGATCGACACCCTCGGGGTGGGCGTCTTCACCACCGCGTTGCGGGAGGCCATCGACGACGGCCGCGTCGATGCCGCCGTGCACTCGCACAAGGATTTACCGACCGCCGCCGACCCGCGGTTCACGATCGCGGCGATACCGGCGCGTAACGACCCCCGCGACGCGGTGGTGGCCCGCGACGGACTGGTGCTCGCGGAGTTGCCGACGGGGTCGCTGGTGGGTACGTCGTCCCCGCGGCGGGCCGCGCAGCTTAGAGCACTGGGTCTCGGTTTGGAAATTCGCCCCCTACGAGGCAACCTAGACACCAGGTTGAACAGGGTAAGCAGTGGTGATCTTGACGCCGTCGTGGTGGCCCGGGCCGGTCTGGCCCGACTCGGCCGCCTCGGCGATGTCACCGAGACGTTGGAGCCGGTACAGATGTTGCCCGCACCGGCCCAGGGCGCGCTCGCTGTCGAGTGCCGCGCCGGTGACGGCCGGCTGGTGGCGGTGCTGGCCGGGCTGGACGACGCCGACACGCGCGCGGCGGTCACCGCGGAGCGAGCTCTGCTGGCCGAACTGGAGGCCGGTTGCTCAGCACCGGTGGGTGCGGTCGCCGAGGTGGTCGAGTCCATCGATGAGGACGGCCGCGTCTTCGAAGAGCTGTCGCTGCGCGGTTGCGTGGCGGCGCTGGACGGATCCGACGTGATCCGCGCGTCGGGCATCGGCGATCCCGGTCGGGCACGGGAGCTGGGGCTCTCGGTCGCGGGGGAGCTGTTCGAGCTGGGCGCCCGGGAACTGATGCGCGGTGCGTGGCCGGACCCGGCGCGAGAAAATTGAGTGGAGAGTGAAGTGGGAGCGACAATGACTCGCCAAACAAGCATGCGAGGGCGTAAGCCAAGGCCGGGCCGTATCACTTTCGTGGGTTCCGGTCCTGGCGACCCCGGGCTACTGACCACGCGGGCCGCCGCGGCGCTGTCCGGCGCGGCCCTGGTGTTCACCGATCCCGACGTGCCCGAACCGGTGCTGGCGCTCATCGGCAAAGACCTGCCGCCCGTGTCCGGCCCGGCACTGGCGGACCCGGCTCCGGGGGAAGCCCACGGCGATCCCGCCCGGGACACCCCCGCGGTGGCGCACGGCGGTCCCGACATCCGCCCGGCCCTGGGCGAACCGGCCGAGGTCGCCAAGACGCTGACCGCCGAGGCCCGCTCCGGTGCGGACGTGGTGCGACTGGTCGCCGGCGATCCGCTGACGCTCGATGCGGTCATCACCGAGGTGAACGCCGTGGCGCGCACTCACCTGCACGTCGAGATCGTCCCCGGCTTGTCGCCTGCCAGCGCGGTCCCGACGTACGCGGGGCTCCCGCTGGGCTCGGCGCACACCGTGGCCGACGTGCGCGACCCACATGTCGATTGGGACGCTTTGGCCGCTGCTCCCGGCCCGCTGATCCTGCAGGCCACCGCCTCGCACCTGCCCGAGGCGGCCCGCACCCTGATCGAGCACGGGTTGGCCGAGAACACCCCGTGCGTGGTGACCGTGCATGGCACCACCTGTGCGCAGCGTTCGGTGGAAAGCACGCTGCAGGGCCTGAGCGATCCGGGTCTCCTGGCGGGTATCGACGTCCCGGGCGCGACCGGCGTCAACGGCGTTGATGGCAGGGAATCCCCGAACGGTCCGCTGGTGGTCACCATCGGCAAGACGGTGAGCAACCGGGCGAAGCTGAACTGGTGGGAAAGTCGCGCGCTCTATGGCTGGACCGTGCTGGTGCCCCGCACCAAGGACCAGGCCGGCGAGATGAGCGAGCGCCTGACGTCCTACGGCGCGTTGCCGGTCGAGGTGCCGACCATCGCGGTGGAGCCGCCACGCAGCCCCGCCCAGATGGAACGGGCCGTCAAGGGCCTGGTCGACGGCCGCTTCCAGTGGGTGGTGTTCACCTCGACCAACGCGGTGCGCGCCGTCTGGGACAAGTTCGGCGAGTTCGGCCTGGACGCCCGCGCATTCTCCGGGGTCAAGATCGCCTGCGTCGGCGAGTCGACGGCCGACCGGGTGCGCGCATTCGGGATCAGTCCCGAGCTGGTGCCGGCCGGGGAGCAGTCCTCGATCGGCCTGCTGGACGAATTCCCGCCCTACGACAGCATTTTCGACCCGGTGAACCGGGTCTTGCTGCCGCGCGCCGACATCGCCACGGAGACGCTCGCCGAGGGACTGCGCGACCGTGGCTGGGAGATCGAGGACGTGACCGCGTACCGCACGGTGCGGGCTGCGCCGCCGCCGGCGGCCACCCGCGAAATGATCAAGACGGGCGGCTTCGATGCGGTGTGCTTCACGTCCAGCTCCACGGTGCGCAACCTGGTGGGCATCGCCGGCAAACCGCACGCGCGGACCATCATCGCCTGCATCGGGCCCAAGACGGCCGAGACGGCCGCGGAGTTCGGTCTACGGGTGGACGTGCAGCCCGACGTCGCCGCAGTGGGCCCGCTGGTGGACGCCCTGGCCGAGCACGCCGCGCGGCTGCGCGCCGAGGGTGCGTTGCCGCCGCCGCGCAAGAAGAGCCGCAGGCGCTAGTGGTTACCCGGCAGGCCAGCCCGCGGTTGGCCCCGCTCGCGAGCTGGGGGTGCCTCCCGCTCGCGGCGGGGCGACCGACCCACCGTCGGAACCGGCGCCGCGCGCGCCCGCGCGGCTATCGCGCACCGTCATGAGCGCTTATCCTCGGCGGCGGCCGCGCCGGCTGCGCTCCACCCCCGCGCTGCGGCGCTTGGTCGCGCAAACCTCCTTGGAGCCGAGGAATTTGGTGCTGCCGATGTTCGTCGCCGACGGGATAGGCGAACCGCGGCCCATCCCGTCGATGCCGGGGGTGGTGCAGCACACCACAGATTCGCTGCGCGGTGCGGCGGCCGCGGCGGTCGCCGCCGGGGTGGGCGGGCTGATGTTGTTCGGCGTGCCGCGAGACGAGGACAAGGATCCGGCCGGGTCGGCCGGCACAGATCCCGACGGCATCCTCAACGTCGCCCTGCGGGACCTGGCCAAGGATCTCGGCGACGCGACCGTGCTCATGGCCGACACCTGTCTGGACGAGTTCACCGATCATGGACACTGCGGCGTGTTGGACGGGTCGGCCCGAGTCGACAACGATGCAAGCGTCGCGCGCTACGTCGAATTGGCTGTGGCCCAAGCGCAGTCGGGTGCTCACGTGGTGGCGCCGAGCGGGATGATGGACGGCCAGGTGGCCGCGATCCGTGACGGCCTGGACGCCGCAGGCCACACCGACGTCGCCATCCTGGCCTATGCCGCGAAGTTCGCCTCGGCTTTCTACGGCCCGTTCCGCGAGGCGGTGTGCTCGAGCCTGTCCGGGGACCGCCGCACCTACCAGCAGGAGCCGGGCAATGCGCGGGAGGCGCTGCTCGAGGTCGAACTGGATCTGGTCGAGGGCGCCGACATCGTGATGATCAAACCCGCGATGGGTTACCTGGACGTGGTCGCCGCGGCGGCCGGCGTCTCGCCGGTTCCGGTGGCCGCATACCAGGTGTCGGGGGAGTACACGATGATCTGCGCCGCCGCGGCGAACGACTGGATCGACGAGCGGGCCGCGGCGCTGGAGTCGTTGACCGGCATCCGGCGCGCCGGAGCCGATATCGTGCTCACCTACTGGGCAGCCGACGCGGCGGCCTGGCTTTCGTGAGACGGGAGGTGCTGTGACCTCGAAGACCTCTACGAGTGGCACCAGAGCCACACCGCTGTTCTACGAACCCGGTGCCAGGTGGTATTGGGTGCTGGCCGGGCCGTTGGCGGCGTTGTCGATGATCCTGATCGAGGTGTGGAGCGGTGCCGGGGTGCAACCGCTGACGCCGATCATCTTCCTGGTGATGGTGTCGGCGTTCGTGGCATTGCAGGTGAAGGCCGCGCGAATCCATGTCTCGGTGGAGCTCACCGAAGACGCTCTGCGTCAGGGCACCGAGACTCTGCTGGTGCGCGAGATCGTCAGGGTCTACCCGGAGCCCGAGAACCACGAGAAGTCGGGCAAGGAGCTGGCGCAGTGGCAGTCGGCCCGCGCGCTCGGCGAACTGGTCGGCGTCCCGCGCGGCCGGATCGGCATCGGGCTCAAGCTCACCGGGGGCCGCACGGCGCAGGCGTGGGCGCGGCGCCACCGCCAGCTGCGAGCGGCGCTGACGCCGCTGGTCCAGGAGGGGGTGCAACCCCCCGAGGTCAGCGCCGACCACGATGACGACGACACGGGGTCGGTGCGGTGAGCGCGCGGCGCCGGGCCCCTTGCCGCGCCCTGGTCGAAGTCTGCCTGGCCTGCGCCGCGCTGGTCGGCGCCGGTATCAGCTGGACACACGCGCGCCACACGCAACGCGTCGCCCCGATCGCGGACGGCCAGCCCTTCACGACGTCGCTGGTGTACAACCCCCAGTTGTTGTTGCTGACCCTGGTTCTGGTGACGGTCGCCGGGTTGCTGCTCGTGACGGGGCTGGCCCGCACGCTCCGTGTGCGCCGCGGCGCCGACGGGGGCGTGGACGTGCAGGACGGGTCAGGTTAGGCGGTTTTGCCGACGAGCGCCAGCATCAGCCGGCGGCGGCTGGCGATGCCGTCGCTCAGGTTGTGCAGCGCCTGGCGCACCGAGTCCGCGGTCGGGAACCGTGCCGGCGCCCCGTCGTCGCCGAGCGCATCCGCGACCGCGGGGCCCGCGACCAGCACCCACCCGCGACCCGCGGCGCGGCACTGTTCGTCGAGAGCGCAGAGCAGAAGGAGACCGGGCGCGCCGAAACTGTGTACCTCGCTCATGTCGAGCACCACAGGGTTCTCGCCGGGAACGAAGCGCCGCAGGTGTTCGCCGATCTGTTCGACGTTGCCGGCCTCGATCTCGCCCCGGATGGTCACCACCGTCGCCAGATGCCGACAGTGGGCCCGCAACTGCGCGCCACCGTAGGCGAAAGTGCTGTTCCCCTGTCGGGTCCTGATGTCCGGAATCGTCATGAGCATCCTCGTTCTGCGTGTCCTGCACGAAAATCCTGGAGGCGGAGTCGGCGCCGACCAGACCTGGTAGTAGTACGGTTACCCGCCAAGTTAAGGAGACCGACAACCCTGTCTAACTCTTCGCTAAGAAGCGGGTCCGGTGGACACGAAAAGGCTGTTTCGGGGCCGTTCGGGTTGCCGACACGCCACCACGAGGTGCTCGGGGCCGCACCGAGGGCCCTCACTCCGGAACGGCGATCTCGCTGTTAGGCTGCCAGGGCTGTCGGTTGCCGGGTCGGGGGCCAGGAACAGGCATGCGCTGCAGCGGCGTGAGGAGGAGTTGGGCAATCGGCCGGCGAACGGCACAGTCCCGACGGAAAGAACATCGTGCGCACCGGAGAGATCAAGGGCGAGATCAAGGCTCTCACCGGACTCCGCATCGTCGCGGCGGTGTGGGTGGTGTTGTTTCATTTCCGGCCGATGCTGGCCGACGCCTCACCCGATATCCTCGACGCGCTGGCGCCGGTGCTCAATTGCGGCGCGCAGGGCGTCGACCTGTTCTTCATCCTCAGTGGGTTCGTTCTGGCCTGGAACTACCTCGACCGCATGGGCCGGACATGGTCGACGCGCGCCACCGCGCACTTCCTGTGGTTGCGGCTGGCCCGGGTGTGGCCGGTGTACCTGCTCACGCTGCACCTGGCCGCCCTGTGGGTGATCTTCACCCTGCACGTCGGCCACGTGCCTTCGCCCGACGTCGGTGACTTCACCGCGACCAGCTACATCCGTCAGGTCCTGCTGGTGCAGTTGTGGTTTCAGCCGTTCTTCGATGGTTCGAGCTGGGACGGGCCGGCCTGGTCGATCAGCGCGGAATGGCTGGCGTACGTGTTGTTCGGTGCACTCGTCCTGGTGATCTTCCGGATGACGCAGGCCACGCGGGCGCGCAGCCTGATGGTGCTGGCGTGTGCAGCGACGCTGCCTCCCATGGTGCTGCTGCTGGTCAGCGGGCAGTTCTACACCCCGTGGAGTTGGCTGCCGCGCATCGTCACGCAGTTCACCGCGGGCGCGCTGGCCTGTGCCGCGGTGCGCAGGCTTCGGCTGACCGATCGGGGCCGCCGCGCCGGCGGATACGTCTCGCTGGCGCTGTTGGCCGCCATGGTGGGTGTCCTGTACTGGCTCCACGCGCACCCGATATCCGGCGTCGTGGAGAACGACAGCGGCGGGGTGGTCGACGTGTTGTTCGTCCCGCTGGTCATCACGTTGGCGGTCGGCGTGGGCAGCCTGCCCAGGCTGCTGTCCACCCGGGTGGTGGTGTACGGCGGACAGATCTCGTTCTGCCTCTACATGGTTCACGAACTGGTGCACACGGCATGGGCGTGGGCGGTGATCCAGTTCAACCTCACTCCATGGGAGCAGGACAATCCGTGGAAGTGGAACGTCATCGGCCTGCTCGCGATTACCGTGGCTTTCTCGGCCCTGCTGTATCACGTCGTCGAAGAGCCCGGGCGGCGCTGGATGCGCAGGATGGTGGGCACCGGGGCGGGCCGGCCGGGAACCGCCTCTGGTGAGCCGGATGCCGGCAAGGTACGTCAGATCGACCGCGCGCGGGAAGCGGTTTCGGCGCGTGCGGTGTGAGGGGCGCCCGCCCGGGTGGGGCAGGTCGTGCCCCCGATACCGTGTAGGTCGCCGCGCGCTGACGGCGAATCGGGGCGGTGTCCGCAGGAGGAGCCGTTCACAGTGGAGGTGCCAGTGGGGCGTCTGGTCACGGTCGTCATCGGCCTCGCGTGTGTGGTCGGCGTGGTGTTCGGGCAGCTGGCGTATCCGGCGCGGGCCCGGGCCTATGACACCCGGCTCTACCGGGTCGCGGTCATCGGCGACTCCTACACGACCGGCACCGACGAGGGCGGTCTGGGCCCGTACTCGTGGACCGCACGGGTGTGGCGGACCTTGGCCGGGGAGGGCGTGCGGATCGCACCCGACGTGGCGGCCCAGGGCAGAGCCGGCTATGTGGTGCTGGGCGATCACGGCAGCATCTTCGCAGACCTGACCGCCCGGGCGGTCCAGCCCGATGACGCGCTGGTGGTGTTCTTCGGCTCGCGCAACGACCAGGGCGCCGATCTGGGGATGCTGACCGCAAAGTCTCACGACACCTTCGCTCTGGCGCGGCACCTGGCGCCGTCGGCGCGGTTGCTGGTCATCGGGCCGCCGTGGACGAGCGCCGATGTACCCGATTCCATCGCGCTGATTCGTGACGTGCTCAACGTCGAGGCCAGCGCGGCCGGAGCGGCGTTCGTCGACCCGATCGGCGACGGCTGGTTCATCGGCAGGCCCGACCTGATCGGCCCGGACGGCGTGCACCCCACCGACGCGGGGCACGAGTACCTGGCGGACAAGATCGCGCCGTTGATCCGCATGCAGCTGCCCGGATGAGGGTCTCCCATCGGCGCGTGCCGCCGGCTCGTCAGGCCGCCAGCCAGGCCAGCTCGCCGGGCAGCTGTCCGCGCCAATAGAACGCGCCAATAGAACATGTCGTGGCCGCCCAGCGAGAACCTTCCCGAAGGCGGTGCCGTGAGCTGGGCCACGAACTGGCGGGTGGCGAAGGCGAAGCGGTCGAACATGCCGCAGTCGACCCGCAGCGGGATCTGCGAGAGCGCGGGCACGCCCAGCACGCTGTTCTGCACCCAGTCGTCGTCGCTGTCGAACGCGCCCGGATCGCTGGCGGCGAACGACGTGAACAGTGCCGGGCTGATCGCGCAGATCCCGGCCGTACGGGCCGCGCCCAGCCGGGCGCCCAGGTGCAACGCGCCGTATCCGCTCATCGACCAGCCCATGAACCCCACCCGGGAGGTGTCCATGCCCATCGAGGCCAGCATCGGCAGTAGTTCATCAAGCACCATCGCGCCGGAATCCACGCCCGTTGTCCGCCGGTGCCAGTAGGTGTTGCCGCCGTCGACGCCGACCACAGCGAACGGCGGGCGGCCCGATTTGGCCAGTTGGGCAAGCCCATTGTCGACGCCGACATCGAGCATCTGATTGGCGTCGCCGTTCACCCCGTGCAGCGTGATCACCGGACGCAGCGGCCCGGTCTGGCCCGGCGGGAGGGCCATGACCCAGTTGCTTGTGACGCCGCCGCGCGCGGCGGAGACGAATGAGCCGGTCAGCCTGGTCGGCAGGGTCGTGTCCGCGGCCGGGGGCTCGAACGGTGCGGGGGTCTGCGGCTGCGACACAGCCTTCGGTTCCAACGGGTCCAGCAGCGCGCTCAGCGCCCACACGCCGGCGGTGGCCGCGCCGGCACCGGCTCCGATGCGCAGCATCGCACGGCGATTCACCTCAGCCGCGCGCGTGATGATGCCGCCGGCCGATCTGCGTCTGACCAGGCACGCCGGGTGGCCGGTTTCGTGATGAAGCGGTCACGAAAGGGTGACATTCGTCACCGGGGCAGTGCGCCGGGCCGCGGGGGCCGGGATGGCTCCGACTCCCGCCCGCAATCTTCGCCGTTTCGGATTATGACCATGGTTCACAGTTCCCGACAGCTACCGGTAGACTCGGTTTCCGGTGTGAGAGCGACGGGTCGCGCGGACAGTCCCGCGTAGGGAGTGGCACGAATGGAGCTCAGCCCGGATCGCGTCGTTTTCACTCGACGGAATGCCCTGGCATCGCGTTCGTTCACAACTCGGGGGCGAGCGGCGGCGCATTCCGTGACTGCAGGCACACCGCACGCACCACCGAGTTGCAGATTGCGGCGGGCGACGTGAAAGAAAGGTTCGATGACCAGCATATCCGTTCAGCGGGAGAATGCAGAACTCGAGTTACACGATCAAATGTACGGCGACGACCCGTTGTCGGACCGCGAGACCGGCCTGTACCGCGCCGAGTACGTGATGAGTTTCGTCGAAAAATGGGACCAGCTGATCGACTGGGACGCGCGCGCCGAATCCGAGGGGCGGTTCTTTGTCGACGTTCTGCGCGCACGCGGGAAGCATCACGTTCTCGACGTCGCCACCGGGACCGGCTTCCACTCCGTCCGCCTTACCCAGGCGGGTTTCGACGTGACGAGCGCGGACGGTTCAGCGGCGATGCTGGCCAAGGCCTTCGACAACGGCAGGAAGCGCGGTCTGATCCTGCGGACTGTCCAGGCCGACTGGCGGGAACTCAACCGCAGCATCCAGGGCAAGTACGACGCCATCATCTGCCTCGGGAACTCTTTCACCCACCTGCACGAGGAGCACGACCGTCGCCGGGCCCTGGCCGAATTCTATGCCGCGTTGCGCCACGACGGAATTCTGATACTCGATCAGCGCAATTATGACGAAATGCTCGACCACGGTTTCAAGTCGAAACACAAGTATTACTATTGCGGTGATCAGGTCTCGGCCGAACCGGAGTACGTCGACGATGGTCTGGCGCGATTCAAATACACGTTCCCGGACGGTGCCGAATACACCTTGAATATGTTCCCTCTGCGAAAGTCCTACGTCCGCCGACTGATGTTCGAGGCGGGGTTCACCACCGTGCGGACGTATGGCGATTTTCAGGAAACCTACGAGGACACCGAGCCTGATTTCTTCGTCCATGTCGCAGAGAAATCGATCCACGGCGACGAAAGCGAAGGGCCGGATCGCGAAAACCGCCTGACTGGCAGCAACACCGAACCGGAGGCGTATTACGACAGCGCCGACGCCGACGCGTTCTACTCGATGCTCTGGGGTGGCGAGGACATCCACGTCGGCTGCTACGAGAACACCCGCGACATCGGGGTGGCCGGCACCGAGACCGCGGACCGGATGATCGGCCGACTGTCGAAAATTGACGGCGACACCGCCGTGCTGGACTTGGGCTCCGGTTACGGCGGATCCGCGCGGCACCTCGCCGAGGAGTACGGCTGTACGGTGACCTGCCTCAACCTCTCGGAGGTGCAGAACGAGACCAACCGGGACAAGACCGGGCGCGCCGGGCTGCAAGACCGGATCCAGGTGCTGCACGGCAGTTTCGACGACGTGCCCGTACCCGACGCCAGCTATGACGTCGTCTGGTCGCAGGACGCGATCCTGCACGCCGCCGACCGCCGCAAGGTGCTCGAGGAGGCGTTCCGGGTGCTCAAGCCCGGTGGCGAGATGATCTTCACCGACCCCATGCAGGCCGACGACGTGCCGGACGGGGTGCTGCAACCCGTCTACGACCGGTTGAGCCTGTCGGACCTGGGTTCGATGCGCTTCTACCATGAAGCGGCGCATACGGTGGGCTTCGAAGTGGTCGACCAGGTCGACATGGTCGGCAACCTGCGCACCCATTACCAGCGGGTGCTCGAGGAACTCGAGGCCCGGCGCGGCGAACTTCAGGAGAAGGCCTCGTCGGAGTACCTCGACAACATGCAGGTCGGGTTGAAGAACTGGGTGAGCGCGGCCGACGACGGTCACCTGGCCTGGGGCATCCAGCACTTCCGTAAGCCGCGCTGAGTCCGGTAGGGCACTGCGGCACGGCGCCGGGCGGCGCCCGCGGTGCCGTGCCGGTATCGTGAATTTCTCAGCTTGCGGAAGGGCGACGTCATCGACACCCAGCCAGCACTGCACCGCGGGCTGTCGCAGCGGCAGCTCAACATGATCGCCATCGGCGGCGTGATCGGTGCCGGATTGTTCGTCGGGTCCAGCGTGGCCATCCGCGCCACCGGGCCCGCGGTGTTTTTGACTTACGCGCTCTGTGGCGCACTGATCGTCCTGGTGATGCGGATGCTCGGCGAGATGGCAGCCGCGAACCCCGTGACCGGATCGTTCGCCGACTACGCCGGGCAGGCCCTGGGCGGCTGGGCCGGATTCTCGGTCGGCTGGTTGTACTGGTATTTCTGGGTGATCGTCGTGGGGTTCGAAGCGGTCGCCGGCGGGAGAGTCGTCAATTACTGGTTTCACGCGCCGCTGTGGCTGACGTCGTTGTGCCTGATGACGTTGATGACCGCGACGAACCTGGTCTCGGTGTCGTCCTTCGGCGAGTTCGAATTCTGGTTCGCCGGAATCAAAGTGGCGACCATCGTGGCCTTCCTGATCCTCGGCTCCGCTTACGCGTTGGGGCTGGTGCCCGGCCACCCGATGGACTTTTCCAATCTCACCGCCCACGGCGGGTTCTTCCCCAAAGGTGTCGGTGCCGTCTTCACCGCGATCGTGGTGGTGGTGTTCTCCATGACCGGCACCGAGGTGGTCACCGTCGCCGCCGCGGAGAGCCGCGACCCCGAGCGCGCGGTGCAGCGCGCGATGAACTCCGTACTCGCGCGGATCGGCGTCTTCTTCGTCGGCTCGGTGGCCGTGATCGTGGTGGTCATGCCGTGGAACGCCGTGCAGCCCGGCCGTTCGCCGTACGTCGCCGCACTTGCATACATGGGAATTCCGGGTGCCGATCAGTTCATGAACGCGGTGGTGCTCACCGCGGTGCTGTCCTGCCTGAACTCGGGCCTCTACACGTCGTCGCGCATGCTGTTCACCCTCGCCACCCGCGGCGAGGCGCCGGCCCGCCTGGTCAAGATCAGCTCGCGGGGAGTTCCCGCGCTGGCCATCGTGAGCTCCTCGGCGGTGGGTTTCGGCTGTGTGGTGATGTCGTGGCTCGCGCCGCGCACGGTGTTCACCTTTCTGGTGAACTCCTCGGGTGCGATCGTCATGTTCGTGTACGTGCTGATCGCCCTGTCCCAGATCGTGCTACGCCGCCGGACGCCCCCCG